>JAYVHR010000239.1:0-5291 GCA_043771075.1 Bacteriovoracaceae bacterium | reverse complement strand
GATTTACCGTAATCCTGAAGGGAAAATTGTCGTCGATAAGACAAAAGTTTTCCGTTACGAGAAAGGCGAATGGAACGCTACTGAAGCATTCATCGAAGTCTAAGGCAGAGGAAATATATGTCAGAAGGTTTTGCTAAAAAAGTTGCGAACACTCAGGTCTGGAAAGCTATTTTCCGTCACGGGCCACCCAACAATGCACGTAACCGCGCTGCTGTTGTTGCTGGTAACGTTTTTCTTCACCTTCACCCGATCAAGCTGAAGAAGTCCGGAGTCCAACTCGGTTATACATGGTGCATGGGTGGACTCACGTTTTTCGTGTTTCTTTCTCTGACAATCACCGGCGTTCTTCTCATGTTTTATTATCGTCCGACTGCTGAATATGCATTCACCGATATCATCGGTCTTCGCGAACACGTTCCTTTGGGAATCATGCGCGAACTTCATCGTTGGGGTGCCCACTTAATGGTTATCACCGTGTGGATTCACATGTTCCGTGTGTTCATGACTGGCTCCTACAAACCACCTCGTGAATTTAACTGGGGCGTGGGTGTTATCCTTCTCGTTCTCACCATGCTTCTCTCGTTCACAGGATATCTTCTTCCTTGGGATCAGCTCGCAATCTGGGCGATTACCGTAGGATCAAACATGGCAAAAGCGACTCCATTCATGGGTCACGGTGGTCCTGGTGCTGCTCTCGCGCGCATCGGTGATTTCGTCATGGTTTCCGATAAAAACGACGTTCGCTTCCAGCTTCTTGGTGGTCGATTTGTAGGTGAAGCAGCACTTCTTCGCTTCTACATTCTCCACTGCGTATTCATTCCACTAGTCGTAGCAGTTTTGATTGCTGTCCACTTCTGGCGTGTACGTAAAGACGGCGGAATTTCAGCTCCACTATAAGCAGGACTAATATGATTAAAGAAGCGATTAACTATCTTTCGGCTCCTCTTTACTCCTTCACGGCCTTCATCGTGCTTTTCGGTCTTGCGATGAAACGGATGGATATCGTCGGAACAAAGAAATTCGGAATGGGTCTTCTCATCTTCACACTCGTTGTGTTCGGATGGATGGTTGCCGACCCCGTCTTTTTCTCCGTCATCTCACTGCCGGATAACATTCCTATTATCATTCTTAATGCTCTCGTGTTGTGGTCGACATGGTTTGCTCTTTATAAAGGACACCAGAACGATCTTCGTATCGCTGCAGGCGAAGGCCCGATCGAAGGCACTCCTGAAAATCGTGAGAAAGTCTGGGCATGGCCCAACCTCGTTTACACTGAACTTTTTTGTATTATTCTGTGTACGATTTTCCTCATTGTGTGGGCGATTTTCTTCAAGGCTCCTCTCGAGGAACCAGCTAACCCGACTTGGGCGCCAAACCCGGCTAAAGCTCCCTGGTATTTTCTTGGTCTCCAGGAAATGCTCGTTTACTTCGATCCATGGATGGCCGGCGTGGTTCTTCCGGGAATCATTGTTGTAGGGCTCATTTCAATTCCTTTCATCGACATCAATCCGAAAGGGAATGGATATTATACTTTTGCAGAAAGAAAATTTGCCATCGCTGGTTTTCTTTTCGGATGGCTCGCCCTCTGGATATTCCTCATTCAAATGGGTACGTTTCTTCGCGGTCCGAACTGGACTTTCTATGGTCCATTCGAATTCTGGGACGCACATAAAGTAGTCGCCGAAAATAACGTGAACCTTTCAGAATTTTTCTGGATCAAGGGTCTTAACGTTGCTCTTCCTAAAAATATTTTTCTCCGTGAAATTATGGGAATCATCGTCACTGGTGCTTACCTTGTTGTGGTTCCACTCTGGGCAACTAAGAAGTGGGGACAAGATCTTCTTTCACGCATGGGTGCCCCTCGTTACTGGTTACTTATGTTCCTCGTCCTCGGGATGATGAGCTTGCCGATTAAGATGTACCTTCGCTGGTTCTTTACATTGAAGTACATCGTGGCAATGCCTGAATTCGAACTGAACCTCTAATCTGATAAGGTAGCTATAAATGAAACGTGAACCTGGAATGGCGTACGACACCAAAGCTCTGAACAAGATCTTTGCGATTGTTTCCATTGGTTTTCTCTTAGTCACAATCTGGATGGTCCTGGATGACTACATTCGTCCCTGGAAAGCGATTCAGGTTAAGGCGATGGACATTGAGAAGCAGAAGACGATAGCCAAGATTAAAGAGATTGAAGGCGGAATCGATGCGACAGCCCTGAAAGATATCAAGGCAAGAATCGCTGCCGGTGAAAAAGAAGTAGAAGGTCACAAGAAAAAGATCGAAAAAATTAACGAAGAGCTCGCTGAAGTTCAGAGAAAGATCTACGTTCAGAATATGCATAACGGTGTCTACGGTTCTCAAGCCGCTGCATACCAGTTTAAATATGAGCATGCCCTGGTGGAAAATCACCAGGAAGATGCAAAAGATCTCAAAGTTTCTTTCGACGACTATAAGAAGAAGGAAATGGGCGGAAAAGATGCGCTTAAGGGACTTCTGGCCGATGAAGGAAAACTGAACGAACAGATCAAGACTTTCATGGCTTCGCAAACTGAAGCTGAGAAAGACCTGAAGAAACTGACGGGTGACCGTGATTTGCTTATGGCATCACTCCCGCGCACAGAAAAAGATCCTATCTGGGCACTCCGGAACTCACCATTCATTGACTTCCTCGATCCTACGATCAAGATCCGCCAATACGTCATCAAGAACTCAGAAAATGATTTCTACTTCCAGCAGATGCCTAAGATCGACCGCTGTACTACTTGCCACGTCTTCATCGATAAGCCGGGCTACGAAGATCAGGCCAATCCCTATAAGACTCACCCGAATGTAGATAAGCTCGCCGTTGGTGCAAACTCTGCTCACCCGGTGAAAGATTTCGGATGTACTTCATGTCACGGCGGTGTTGGTGACCGTGTGAATGACTTTAATTCACCTGCTCACATACCTCAGAACGAAGAACAGAAAAAAGAATGGATCGCTAAATATCACTGGCACGAACCACACAAGGTTCCTCAGGCGATGCTCCCGCTTCAGCACACTCAAGGTCAGTGTATGAAGTGCCACAAAGGTGAAGAACGTATTGGCATGGCCGATACCAATAATAATGGTCGCGAACTCGTGGAGAGTTACGGTTGTTATGCCTGTCACAAAATCGATGGTTGGCAGCACCTGAAAAAACCAGGTCCGACTCTTAAGCGCATCACTGCTAAGGTTCATAAGAAAGAATGGCTCAAGAACTGGATCTGGGCCCCACGCTCGTTCAACAAACATGCTCGCATGCCTCAGTTCTTTGATCAGCCGAATAACTCAACTCCGGAATTCCGCGAGAAGAACATCGCCGAAGTCAACGCGATGGCAGAATACATTTCCCGCACTGCTAAGGATTACAAGCCATTCCAGCGTTATGCCGGTGGTGATAAGAACAATGGTAAGGCCCTCATTGAAACGATTGGTTGCGTCGGCTGTCACACAGTTGAAGGCATTAATCCTGAACTCAACGAGAAAGTGAATTCCAAGCGCGCTCCTTATCTCACGAACCTTGGTTCGAAAGTCGATGCGGATTGGCTCGTCTCATGGGTTAAGCAACCTCGCCATTATTCTGAAGACACAATCATGCCTTCTTTCCGTCTGACGGATAAGGAAGCCAATGACATTGCCTCTTATCTCCTGAGTTTCCGCAACGAGGAATTCGAAACTCTCGAGTTCCCGGCCCTCAATCCAAAAATTCGTGACGAGATTCTCGTTCAGGATTACTTCTCTGCTTTCGAAACTGTGAAAGCTGCAGAAGGAAAACTCGCGACACTTTCCGATGATGAAAGAACGATGGAGCTCGGTAAGCGCTCAATTAATAAGTATGGTTGTTACTCTTGTCACAACATCAACGGATTCGAAGGTGATCTCCCTCAAATCGGTCCGGAGCTCTCGAAAGAAGGCTCTAAACCGATTGAGCAGTTCGGATTCGGACAGCAACATCACGTTCCTCACACTCGTCAGGGTTGGCTGACTCAGCATCTTAAGTCTCCGCGTATCTGGGATGTCGGAGTTCCAAAGCCATTTAAAGATCTCAACAAAATGCCAAATTTCTATCTCTCAGATAAGGAAATCGAGCTGATGGTGGGCGTAATTCTTGGTCAGGTCGCAGAGAAGATTCCTCTCTCTGGAATGAAGAACTATTCTTCCGGCGAAAAAATGTACCAGGACGGGTTAAAAGTTGCGAATAAGTACAACTGCTACGGATGTCACAAAATTGATGGTGTGGGCGGAGCTCTCTCCGAAGCTTTCGAAGATAAAAACTATGGCCCTCCTTATCTCGTTCAGGAAGGTCATCGCGTTCAGGCCGACTGGTTTGCTAATTTCCTCCGGAATGTTCACCCGATCCGCTCTTACGTGAAAGTGAGAATGCCGACATTCCCACTCTCGGCGGAAGAACTGAATAAATTGGTTATGGGCTTCCAGGCCCGTCATAATCAACCGACTTATGAAATTGATACCCGAGTTGTTTGGGAACCAGGTGAAAGAGAAGCTGCTCAGAAAATCTGGAATGATCTGGCGTGTGTGACTTGTCATACTCAGGGATTCAACAACGAGACTCCACAAGCTCCGAATCTTCACTACGCGAAGAAACGTCTGCATGGTTCATGGATGGAAGCGTGGATCACTAATCCGCAGTCCTACCTTCCCTACACGTCAATGCCGGCGTTCTGGGATGATGGTAGTGGGAATCTGATTCCTGCCGTTGATGGAGTTCTGGATAATGATCCGAAACGCCAGATTCGGGCGATAAGAAAATGGGTCCAGGAATTCGGTTATGACCGCTCCCCAGAGCCCTTTGCTAAGAACCAGTAAACAATGAATATGGGGCCGCGAAAGCGGCCCTTTCTTTTTCATGAGCTCGCTTATTTACGAGCTATTTTTTTCTCAAAAAAAACTCAAGAGAAAACGAATTTTCACCGTTGACAGACTTTACTAGAATCCCCTAAATTAGCCTCTCGCAGATTTTAGATTGTGTGTGACGGGCCTGTAGCTCAGTTGGGAGAGCGCCAGATTTGCATTCTGGATGTCGCAAGTTCGATCCTTGTCAGGTCCACCATTCTTCAAAAAAGTCTCTTCAAGTTAAATTGAAAAAGATCTTTACGAAGAAAAAATACGATGTTAAAACGCTAAGCTCTTTGACAACTTAATAACGATTAAAATTTTGAGTCCTTCGGGATTCAAGATGAGATGAGAAAGTATCCGTTTTATTGCCAAGTCTTTCGTAAGATTTAGCAGTTCTAACGAACTGATTA
>JAYVHR010000238.1:0-2030 GCA_043771075.1 Bacteriovoracaceae bacterium | reverse complement strand
TTTGTGTGGTATTTCATCACCGCGGCGGACGACGAGGGGGAAATTGTCCCAGTTGTGGGCCTGATAAAGGACCCAGCAATTGACCATGTCGAGAAGAGTGCAGGCCTGCGAGGCCGAGATTTTCAACTCGTCCGGATCATTTTCCATGAGAGCAGAGAAAGATCCGATCTGACTGACTTCCAGGGTATTTCCACGACGTGACTTCTGGCGGATTTCTCTCAGGTGAGAGCGGGCCTTTTCGTATTTTCCGGACTGCATTTCAAACGCCGCCATAATGGTAAGTTTGTTGGCCTCTGATCCGGCACGGGTGATGAGCTGCTGAGAATAGGCAGTCCCGGCCTTCCAGTCTCCCAGAAGCCACGCAATCGGAACCAGGCGCTCAAGAGCGTTCTGCGAATTTTGTTTTTCTTTCAGAGCGAGCTTAAATTGTGCGTACGCAATTTCGTATTTTTCACGGAGAAGATAAAGGTTCCCTTTGATGTTCTCGGCGTTCGGAGATTTGATGTCTTCGATAAATTTGTAAGCATTGGAAAATTTCCCGCTCCGGAAAAAGATATGGCCCGCGAGTTCGCGCACTTCGACATCAGCGAGTTGTTCCGGAAAAAGCTCCGGCAACTGGTCAACGACCATGGATTCCTGATTGAGATAGATAGCGAGCTTCAAAAGGATTTTCAGATCGACATTCTCGAGGGCACGGAGAGTGACTTTCTTAAATGGCGTCCGGGTTATTCCTGGTCTTGCTTCCAGTTTCAAATTTACGAGAGTATCGAGCCAGGCGAGGTTAGTGGCATTGATATCTTTCAGCGCCTCATTCCGGCAGCGATACCAGTTGTCCTGCAGATCTTTCACGTCATTGAGGATAATTTTATTGAGTACCAGGACTCCGCATATCTTCGCGTAGTGAGGAGGATTTTTCAGCTCTCCGTAAGTGAGAAACTTCACACTTTTTTGATAGTCCTGCTCAATGAAAGCAATCATTCCGAGATAGCGATAGGCGATGGGCTTGAGTTTTGACTGACCGAAAGTAAGCTTCTGAAGATAGACCTTGGCCAGAGCGAGCTCACCGTTAATCAGGTAATACTTCACCTTTTTCAGCTCTTCCTTATAGAGACGGTTATCGGAAAAAAGGACTTTGTTCAGTTCTTCCGGCGTGAACATCGTGTCCATCGGCTCATATTCCCCCCGACGGGCATACAGCTCACCCTGGATGAGCTTTTGCTGAGCAAAGGCACCCGAGATAAGGATTGAATTGAGAAAACAGGCCAGCAGGAATTTCATAGTAAACCTATCGTTATTTTTTCCGATAAGTTTACATATGATGAGAATTCTCCCGAGCGTAACAGTCAGTCTTTTGCTGCTCCTGTGGTCTCCGCTTTCAATGGCGCTGACCCCGGTGGAAGGCATTTTATTGGGAGAAGCGAATTCAGAAATACAGTCTGATCCTTTGTCTCTCGTCTTCACTGATATCTATGGATCTTCTATCGATGCGAACTTTAAGAAAGTGAAAAATTATCAGGGTGTCCTCACGTCAGGGACATTTCTCGCTGAAAGTTGTTCTATTCTTGGCCCCATAAATTATTCGACAACATGGAAAGAAGCGCAGGCGAAGAGATCTACTGTAGCGGCCCTTCAGTATATTGGTCTCGATACCACGATCAAGGCTATCGGTGCGTACGCGAAGAATCTCCAGATCGGACCCAATCAATACGACAATCTTATATCGAATATGATGAAGCAGTATTGTTCAGAAAACGTCACCGTTATGTCGCTCAAAACGATTCAGAAATCTCTCGAGTATTATTATCAAAATCCTGATCCCAATATCATTCCTTCGGTGGAAGGTTCTCCCTTTGCCACCGACGCCTTCAGAACCGGCAGCATGACTTCTGAAACACGCACAAAAGAATTCCAATACGCGATCAGAAACTTCCGCGCATTCTGTTCATGGGGTGGGGATGCCGAAGACTACCGCATGTTGCCTCCGTATCTCAAAAACCCGTTCATCATGGGACATGTCATGCTGAACATGG
>JAYVHR010000237.1:0-2638 GCA_043771075.1 Bacteriovoracaceae bacterium | reverse complement strand
ATGATTCTCTTTTTTCTTCCACAATTCTTGTGGGCCCAATCCATTACTGTTTCCGGAATTTCCTCAGGTGCCTACATGGCCCAGCAGTTTCAGATGGCCTACTCGGGAAGTGTGAGTGGAGCAGGAATTATCGCCGGTGGACCATTTTTCTGCGCAAAAAACCAGATCATCGACGCTCTCAATAAATGCATGAAAACCTCTCTGGGCGTTCCCCGGAGTGATGATTCATTAAAAGAAGCGCAAAGAGCAGAGGGAACAGGGGAGATTGATTCTCTTAACAACCTTCATCATGCAAAAATTTTCGTCCTCGCCGGAACGGAAGACCAGACTGTTCTTCCTGAAGTGGGAAAGATTCTTGTGAACTCGTATAAGGAAATGGGAGTCGCGCAGGAAAATCTTATTTTTGTGAACACGATGAAAGTCGGTCATGCTTTTCCCACAGAAAATTATGGAAACAACTGCTCGGTACCAAGCCAGTCACCGTATCTTTCAAAATGTGGCAGAGATATCGCCGGAGAAATTCTTCAGCATCTCATAGGTAATCTTCGGCCTAAAAAAACCGCGGTCTCCGGATCATTTAAACAATATGAACAGCTCTCTACTGTGACCCTCGATGAGGAGAAGGCAAATATTTCCATGGGCAAATTCGGACATGCCTATGTTCCTTCTGCCTGCGAATACATGAACTGCCACATCCACGTCGCTTTCCACGGATGTAAGCAGACTCTTGAGGATGTCCAGGATGCCTTCGTTAAAAATGCCGGTTTCAATGCCTGGGCCGAGGCCAACCGGATCGTGGTGCTTTATCCGCAGGCCGTAAAATCGTTTATACCGAATAATCCGAATGGCTGCTGGGACTGGTGGGGATATACCGGAGCGAAGTACCATACAAAGCTCGGAATTCAGATGAAGACCGTTATGAAGAATCTTGAGGACCTGAAATCCGGGAAGCTGAAGTTCTTGCCCGCTCGCTGAATCCGGCACGCCGTTTGCTCCAGTGATGTATAATTGATCCAAAACATCACGGGAGAACCCATGAGCCGTATAGTCTTTAGTCACTTGATTGTCCTTTGGACACTTTCATCAACCGTTGCTTTCGCAGGAATCCGCGATGCCTTAAAAGGTTCGGTGGATGCCCTTTCTTCACAGAACTGCGAAGTACCTTCTAAAAACATCTCTCAGGTACTGAATGCACTTCAGCCCGAAGATTATAAGAATGAATTGAAAGAGAAGAATCATGATGCTCTTTTAAATGAACTCTTTGATTTCAAGCTCACAATTCATAACAAGATGAGAGCATTTTATAAGGAAGGCAATCTGTCACGCGAATGTGGTGATGCCATCCGCGGAACTCTTTGGTCGATTCGCTCGACTGAAGACATTATTCACGATGACTATTACCGCAACTATAGAGACTCAGTTAAATTCCCGGAGAATACATTTGCTCCCGGTAACATTCACGTCCGCAAGAATCCGAAATTTACTCAGGTTGATTTGAAGGCAGAGCTTAAGTCCGGAGATGTGATTCTCTCGAGAGGGAATGCTTATACATCGGCAGCGATTTCTAATCTCGGAGAGTTTGATACTCAGTTCTCTCACTTGAGTGTTGTTTACCGCGATCCGACTGGTGAGCTGTGGACTGTTGAAGCACACATTGAAGTGGGATCATTCGTTCGTCCGCTTCAGGATCATATGGATGATAAGAACTTCCGCGCGATGATTTATCGTTTTGATAATGAGCAAGTTGCTGCCAAAGCTGCGGAATATATTTTTAAGAAAGTGAAGAAAGCATCTGATACTACCGGAAACATCCTTTATGACTTCGGCTTTGACATGGAAGAGAGTAAGCAGCTCTTCTGCTCGGAAGTCGCTTCCCACGCTTTCAATGTTGCCTCTGACAATAAAGTACAAATTCCTTTGTTCCGTTCAAGTCTCATTAAGCGGAAAGTTGATTTCGTTCGCCTGCTTGAACTTAAGCCTGATACTAGTTTCATCCCCGCCGATATTGAAGTGGACCCAAGATTTACGGTCGTCTCGGAATGGCGAAATGCCGCACAGGTGAGAGATAATCTTGAGAAGGATGCAATCCTTCAGAGCATGTTCCGTTGGCACGATACTCAAAATTATCGCCTCGTTCAGGCGTCATCGAAAGACTCTCTTATTTATCGTAACGTAGCATGGCCTCTTCGCCGGGTGCCATTCCTGAAAAAATACTTCATCGATAAGCTTCCGCTCAATATGTCGAGGAAGCTCATTGGTTACTTCGGTGTTCTGAATGCTGTCGGTGAACTTCTTCAGAAGAAACTCACCGTTGCTGATGATAAGGCAATTGCTGAAAGAGGACTTCCCCTTAATAAGAGTGAGAAGTTTGCCTACTTGGATCAGGTGAGAGAAGAAGACCTGGCAGGGAACAAGAAGATGCATAAGATGTATCGACCTAAAAAACACTAAATCAAAAGCCCCTCACGGGGCTTTTTTTTTACCTCATAAGCTGTAGCGGAAACCCGCTGAGACTTCATGTCCGAGAAGTGATCCGAACTCTGATTCCTTCGACCCATTGTAGAGAGAGGCCTCAAAATAGAGATTGAAGCTTTCTCCCGTGATCCGGTCCATCTGAAACTGCGATGAAGAAGAACTG
>JAYVHR010000236.1:0-3718 GCA_043771075.1 Bacteriovoracaceae bacterium | reverse complement strand
GGAAGTATTCCCGGATATCTCGATGCCACGATTGATTTTGCTCTCAAGGACCCGGCAACACGTGATACATTTGTAGCCTCACTGAAGCATAGGCTCACAAAATACGGTATTACATTATGATTCGTTTCTTTCTCCTCTCAATTCTCTTTGTTTCTCAGGCCGGCGCATACGTGCCAACGATTGAGTCACTCTTTCGGCACGGATCAAATCCTGATGTGACCGCAAACGGTGTGACATTCACGATGGCCCTGAAAAAAGTGATTCCGGGTGAAGAAGGAAAGGCTCCCGTTGCAGTCGAGCAAAAAGTGGATGATTATTTCAGAATTTTCCTGACCAAGGCTACCGGAGATAATCTCAAAGTGGCCCAGGCACGTTACACAGACAGTACTTTTTCTGAAGCCTCACTGGCACACAAAATTTACTTTTCCAATTTCTCTCCCTACACATTGAAGCCTTCAGTTGAGCAGATGGAGAAAGGTGTTTTCTATTCACTGATCCATTCACTCGCTTACAACAATGGTTCACACATGGTGAACTATCTGAAGACCCTGGGTGTGCCGGTGAAGCTCAACAGCGATCTCATCAACCGCGAAAAAATTGAATACCTCGCGAGCTACAAGCGCTACCTCATCACGATCAGTCAGAATAAAGCTGCCCGCAAATCGGAAGCAAATCCTCTTCGCCCTGAAGATGCGGCGACCAGAGAGCGCGTGGAAGCTGTGATGAATGAGTCGATGTACGTGGATACAAAACAAGTTCGTCTTGCGAAAGAAGAAGGGGACATGGCGTGGTTTGCAGAAGCCGGGCCGTTCACGGCTGTCTTTTCCTACAACACGCGTGACCTTCAGAAGCTCGTATTTAAGTCAGCTGCCGGTGAGATGGAAATACTCTGCCGGAACTACGGTCTCCTGAACGGCACTCATCGCTTTCCGAGAACTCTTCTCATCCGTGATTTTTCCGGCGACAACTATGAGATTGAAGTAACAGACCTTCGTCATTACATCGAAAAAGAAGACGACATCGTCAGACGTCTCAAGAAATGGGATTCTGTACTGAAAGGCAAGGAGAGTGCCATTCCTCGTCCGGATTTTCTCCTCTGATGAAAGTCGCCCGGATCGCAGTTAATTTCCCCCTGAAGAATAAGGGTCTTCTCTATCACTATGATGGAGATATAACCCGCGGTCAGGTCGTGGAAGTTCCTCTCGGGAAAAGAACTGAAATGGGATGCGTACTTGCCACCGATGAATCTCAGTCGGAAGAATACCGGAACACTCCTGTCGAAAAAATCAAATCAGTCGTAAAGATCATCACAGAATGGAAACTCCAGGAGAGTGAACTGGAGCTCTACGAATGGATGGCCGGTTACTACCATTACAGTCTGGGCCAGCTCATCTTTGACTGCCTTCCGAATCATCTCAAGAGACCACGTCCGCTCGATGCAGTTCAGGGCGAAGGAAAGGATCTGGAATTTACTCCCAATCCTGTTCAGAAAACAATCATTGAAAGAATCCGCGAAGGTCTACGGACTTATAATCGCTCACTCGTACACGGTGTGACCGGAAGCGGAAAGACCATCGTGTATCTGGAGTCCATCCGCTCAACTCTTGCTGACGGAAAATCCGTTCTGTTTCTACTTCCCGAAATTAATCTCACGCCTCAGTTTATCCAGACTTTCGCGAAATATATTTCTGCTCCGATTTATTCTTATCACTCTGAATTAGCAGACTCGCAAAAATATCAGATCTGGCAGATGGCGAGGACCCTCACGACTCCCTGTCTGCTTCTCGGAGTGAGAAGTTCTGTTTTCATCCCGCTCAAGAATCTTGGTCTTATTGTCATTGATGAAGAACACGATACTTCGTTTAAACAGGATGATCGTTGTCCTTATAATGCCCGCGACGTCGCTTCGAAAAAAGCGCAACTCCTCGGCATACCGGTGGTGATGGGATCTGCCACTCCCAGCCTCGAGACTTATGCTCAGTTTCATTCTCCGCAATCAAAGGGCCATCTTTTTGAAATGAAGGAAAGAGCAGGCGACGCTTATCTTCCTGCTATTGAATTGATTGACGCTCGGGAAAAATCTTCCAAAGAAGAGGACATCTGGCCGCTGGTGAAAACTTCGGTGGAAGCAATCCGGACATCCCTGGCCAAAGGTGATCAGGTGCTGGTGTTCGTGAACCGCCTTGGATTTGCCAATTACATACAGTGCCGCGGCTGCGGACATCAATTCAATTGCCCCAACTGTTCACTCACTCTCAGATACTACAAGAAAAAAAATCTCCTTGCTTGTCACCACTGCGAATACAAAGACGAGATTCCCACGCAGTGTCCGGAATGTGGATCACTGACTTTAGTGCAGAAAGGTTTTGGCACGGAAAAAGTCCAGGAAGTCCTGCAGAGAGTTTTTCCGGATAAAAGAATTGAGCGCTTTGACCGCGAGGAAATTAAAAACTTCACTCAGCTGGAGCAGCGCCTGAGTGATTTCCACTCAGGCAAGATTGACTTGATGGTCGGGACCCAGATGCTTTCCAAGGGGCACAACTTTGAAAAAGTAAAACTCGTTTTAATTCTTGGTATCGACAGTCAGCTGAACTTTCCCGACTTCAGGTCGCAGGAAAGAGTTTATCAGACACTGACTCAGGTTTCGGGAAGAGCGGGAAGATATTCTCAGGATGGAAAAGTTCTTATTCAGACATTGAATCCGGAAAGTTCACTGTTTCAAATGGTGAAGGCGCATTCCTTTCACGAATTCTATGAAGAAGAATTAAAGATCCGTGAACTTTGTGACTGTCCTCCGTATAAGAGAATTGCCATGATTCATTTCTCTTCACGGTTTCAGGACCGTCTGGTGGGACATGTGAACGATAATATCGGGCCCATGATAAGAAAGCTCATTCAGGATCATTTTCAGGAAGTGACAATCCTCGGACCCCGTCCGGCCCACATCGAAAAAAAATCCAACCAGTTTACTTGGTCAATTCTTCTTAAGTCACAGGACCTGACTCAGCTCCACAACCTTTTGAAATCTTTTGAGATCAATTACAAAAGCCTCTCCTCGGTGTCTTATAAAATCGATGTCGATCCCTACACTTTGATCTGAATCCTAAAGTTTTCATGCATTTACTCCGAACAGTCGTAGAAGATCGAACCTTCGTTTGAGGATAATTATGAAAATTTTCTCCCTGGTAGTGCTGTCATTTGTTGCTATTCCCGCGTACGCGCAGGGACTTCTCGATTCTCTCGAGCAACATCAGGCAAGTCTTCCGGCCCAGCCTGGAGTGACAGCTGAAAGACCCGCTACAGGTATAACTTCACCAACAGTTCGACCGTCGGACGTTGATACAAGCTGTACTGAAAGCAAGCAGACATCACTTCCACTGAAATATCTCACGGGACTATTACTCCAGAGAGAAGCTCAGCTTGATATCAATCACGATCCTTCATCAGGTACGCTCAGAATATCTTCCGCTGCCAAAATGATTGGTAACTGTAATTCCATGATCCAGTGGAATCTCGCCCAGCAGGAAGTTGATGGTGTAAAAACTTATTCTGTTGAAGTGAAATTTAAAGATGGTGAAGCTTGTCCGGAGGAAGTTACTGATGCAGGTGATAAGAAATGTTATCGCGTTGCTAAGATGAAAGACGGTTCGTTCGACAAATTTGACGTCAAGCCATTCAGCAACGACATCCAGGGTTTCCAGAAATGTCTCGAAGAATC
>JAYVHR010000235.1:0-6350 GCA_043771075.1 Bacteriovoracaceae bacterium | reverse complement strand
GAAATGCGATCGTCACTTTGAGTGACAGTATCGTGGCAATTGAATCTCGCGAGAATCTGAGAAACTCACGCCTTATCGCTGTGACCGCGAACGGCAGATACCTTATCAACAATCTTTCTGCTGATGATATCCGCGCGAAGGTCGGTAACACTATAGTGGCCGTGACTTACAGAAGAAATGGTGTGGAACGCGCCCTTGCTATCAAGACGAACGGACAGGTTTTGGTTTCAGATGCAACCACTTATGTTCAGCCGCGCTTTACGGTTGATAACTATGTCCTGGTTTTCCGTCACACTTATGGAATGCAGGAATTCTCTCTCTGATTGCCACGATAAGATGGCAAAGGAAGCGGTCCAGAAGCTGGAAAGCATTCAGTTGAAAACGTAAGTGACCAGAACCCTGTCCCCTACGAGTAAACCCTCAGTTCCATGTGACAATCTCCTCCATTAACGGAGGCCCACGTGGAAGCTAAAAATAATCCTCAGGATACTTCTCGGCAGGAAATCATAAAAAATTTCATGCCCACCATCCGCTACTGGGCACGCCACTATCACTATCATTACCACCAGGTCCTTGAAATGGAGGACTTAGTGATGGTCGGGGTCATCGGTCTGATCGATGCCCTGAATAAGTACAAGAAAGATAAGAAGAACCAGTTCAAGACTTATGCGGAATTCCGTATCCGGGGTGAGATCATTGATGAGCTCCGGAAGCAGGACTGGATGACGAGATCCGAACGAAACAAGCAGAAAAAATATCAGCGCGCGAAGACTGACCTGACGGAAGAGCTGGGAAGAAATCCCACTCAGGATGAATTAACAAATGTCCTCCCCTTCAAGTCGAAGGACATGATCCGCCTTGAGCAGTACGAAAAAGGCGATACGATCAAACCCTACATTGAAGGTGAAACCAATGCTCTCGGATCACTGATCAATTCCGAGTTCGATAGCTATGCGCTGAAGAAAACACTCTTCGTTGTCCTGGAAGAATTACCCAAGACCATGAAGATGATCGTGACTCTGAAATATTTTGAGGACTTGAACTTCTTTGAGATCTCACAGATAGTAAATCTGTCTGAGGGCCGGATTTGCCAGCTGCATGCTGAGGCGATCGGACTTCTCAAGACTCATCTCGAAGAGAAGAAGATCGACATCCTTGCGGCCTGAGGGATAGAATTTCAGGGTGAAGATATACCTTTTAATTTCTTTGACCGCTTTCACGGCCTGTTCATCCAGGACAGAAAAGCCGTCACCCGTTGCCATGACCCCTGCTTCGTCTGAAGTCAAAATCGATGACCTTTGGATCCAGAATGGTTGCACTCTCTACGACGGAAAGAATACGAAATCCTTTCCGGGAGATATGTGTCTCTTCATGGATGACGGCAGATTCCTTTCAGCGAGCAAAGATTCCCTCCGGCTTTTTTCTCCTGCAAAGGAAATTCTCTGGGAAATGAAAGGCCACTTTCACCATCAGCTCAACTTCTCAATTGATAAGAAACGGATCCTCGCACTCTCCTCTGAAGTTGTAAAAAGAGGAAAGACTTCACAGAGAGATGATGTTTTCCTGATCGTAGATCTGGCCGGCAACGTTCTTCATCGTGAAAGTTTTTATCCTCACATGATGAATCACAATCTTGCCCCTCTTCTCTGGTCACGAGGCGGACCCTTGAAAGATGTCGGTGCAGACAATGAAACCTCTCATATCAATAGTATCTATGAAATACCGGCGAATGCTTACGATCAAAGTGTTCCCTGGCTCAAGGCCGGCAACATCATCGTCAACAGCACAGGTCTGGGTGTCTTCATTTTCACGCCGGACTTGAAAAATATCCTGCATCAGAAAAGATTCGATTTCTCCCTGAATCACATGGTTCATGATGTCCAGATTACGCCCGATGGAGATTATTTTTTCTTCAACAACTGGGTGAAGACTCCTCAGAAGTCGCCGATCTCTGCCGTTCAGAAATTCAATGAACCTCAGAATAAAATGACTTTTGATTTTCAGGCCTCGCCTCCTGAGATGTTTTACTCAGCTGTGTGTGGTGGGGTTCAGGAGATAGATGACATAATCTTTTTCAGTCATAACGTGAATGGCGCTTACTTTTATTCAAAGAAGAAGAAAACGATTCTCTTTGCTGTTCCCGGGTATAACGGAAATCTTTCGGATATGCGGCCTCTCCAGCAACTGAAGCTGATAAATGTTAACGATTTCCTTAAGAGCTCGGGGAACTGATTATGCGTCATCTGATTATTTATCTCCTGCTCCTTTCCACTTGCCTGGCAGATTCGCTGACAGCTATTTCTCTTGAGACACCCCTGCTGGACTGGAAAGTTTATCGCTTTCAAACCAACTGCACTCTCTCCTACATTAAAAACCATATGAAGACTTACCCGGGAAATTTTTGTCTTTTCCTCGAGGACGGCTCTTTCATCTCGGTTAACAACGACAGCATCAAACGGTTCTCACCTTCAAGTAAAGTGTTGTGGGAAAAAAGTGGCATCTTCCATCATCAGATGAATCTCAGCGCGGACAAGAAGAGGATTCTGGTTCTCAAAAGTGAAATCCGCGTGAGTTCAGGAAAACGGATCCGGGATGATTTCATCGAGGTATTCGATCTGAACGGGAATTTAGTCCATAGGGTTAGTGCGATGGATATCCTGAAGCAGGCGGAAGTTACTCCCTTGCATGACCAGAAAGCCGAGATCCTTAAGAGATTTTCCGCTGACTATGAAACGAGCCACTTCAACAGTATCTACGAAATCCCTGACAATACATACGCAGACAAAATCCCATGGATGAAAACGGGGAACATCATCGTCAACAGTTACTCACTGGGAATTTTTATCCTGTCTCCTGATCTGCAGAAGGTCCTTTATCACAAGGAGCTTCCCTTCTCCAATGATCACGAATTTCATGATGTGCAGGTCACGCAAAAGGGAGAATTCCTGCTGTTTAACAATTACCGGCAGATGCCAGGAGAAAGGGATATTCCCCATTCTGCTATCCAAAAGTATGATCCGGTAACAGACAAAGTGACATTTGAATTCACGTCAGTGAACAAGGAACATTTTTATTCTCCTGCCTGCGGCGGAGTACAGGAATTCCCCGAGTTCATTTTTTTCAGCCATATCACCAAAGGTGGTTTCTTTTATTCAAAAGAAAAAAAGGAAATCATTCTGGCGATACCTGGATTTGCCGGGGATTCCGAGTCCGTGGCCCCTACTCAGCAGATCAAGATTGTAGACGTACGGGAATTCCTGAAGAACTCATATTAATTTATTCTTAGCATTCCCAAATGGCGGTTTACGGTTTCTGGTCTTCAACTAATCGCTAGTATTAGGACTCTTTCCTGATAGAGTCCTACTTATGCTCTTACCATTTGCTCTTACGCTTTTCTGTCTTTTTAATTCCGTTAAAGCTGAAATCATCAAAGATTTGAGAACAGAAAAAATCTGGTTTCAGAATGGATGTGACATTTATACTCTCAACCGGACGGTAAGAAAGTACCCGGGTTCTATGTGTATTTTTCTGGACGATGGTTCGTTCATTTCTTCTACTGACAATTCAATCCGCAGATTTACTCCAAAGAAAACCGTGCAATGGGAAATAGCTGGGAACTTCCATCATCAGATGAACCTTTCACTGGATAAGTCATCTCTCCTGGTTCTCTCTTCTGAGTTGGTAAACTCAAAGAGTATTGAGAGGAATGATGTCTTTCTCCGGATAGGACTTGATGGAAAAATTCTTGGAAGAAAATCTGCGATAGAGATCATGAAGGAAAAAAAGCTCTGGCCCCTTTATTGGGATAATGAACCACTCCTGAAAGTGATGAAGGCCGACGTCGAAACAAGTCATTTTAACAGTATCTATGAAATCCCAGAGAATACACACTCGCGAACCGTGCCGTACCTCAAGGCAGGAAACGTAATTGTAAATAGTTTGTCCCTGGGGATTTTTATCCTCTCACCCGACTTCGAACAAACCCTTTATCACAAGACTTTTTCTTTTTCTCAGGACCATACGGTCCACGACGTCCAGGTCGACGCGAACGGTGAATTTCTCTTCTTCAATAACGATAACCTGAATAATACTAAAAACAGGATTTATCACTCAGCGATCCAGAGATTTGATCCCGTAAAAGACGTCATCAGCTTTGAGTATACGGCAAAAGAAAAAGAGCACTTTTTCTCACCTTCCTGTGGTGGTGTTCAGGACTTTGATAATTATCTTTTTATTAGCCGACTTATGAGTGGTGGACTTCTCTATTCGAAGTCCGAAAAGAAAGTCATTCTGGGAATTCCGGGTGCGCCAAGCAATCCCACCCAGTTCAGGCCCACTCAGCAATTAAAGCTTATCTATCCGCGTTTGTTTTTCCAGAAATCCATGTTTTAATCCTGGTACTGACGGTAGCCGGTGCGGTTATACATCGTGCGTTTGACCCATGCTCTGAAGAAAGTCATGAGATCATCTCTCACCTTCGTCCCCTCAAGAATCCCCAAAGCATGTGCTACAGATTCGTAGGTGGAAACCCATTCGGGATGCGGAGTCTTTCTCAGTTCATATTCAGCAGTGATTCCCTTTGGAAGCTTCACAGTCTGCATGCTCTTGAAGGCCGGCTCGCGGTTTCTCACCTTGATTGCCTGAGTCCATTTGCCGTCGGGAACAATGAGATGATGAGGCCCTGGATTATTTTTTAAAAACTCATCATTCAGTTCCAACGAATCTTCAGAAGGAAAAAGAAAGAGCTGCTGACCTGGTCGCGCGAGAATCGCATCGGTCGAGAATCTTTCATGCTCCTGACCGCGAATGAAAATTTCTGCCTGACCAGGCATCATCTGTTTTAAAAACTGCGCTGTGTTCGATGAGAGAGTGAGTTCGCTCACATGAACGACGAGAGAAATATTGGCCTTCACGGAAATGGGATGAATAAGTTCGCACACGCACAGTGGCAGGTTAATCCGGCAACGGATGCAGCGTTGTGAGGTGATGGCCCTTTTGCTCACTGACTGGCCACCCTCAGGACCTCTCTCACTTTCTCGAGAGTCACGAGACCCTTCTCACCCAATGGCTGAAATCCCCGCTGCTCTAATCGGGCAACAACTTTGGAAGCAACGTCTTCTTTGATTCCGTAGGCAGAAAGTTTGGTCGGGAGTCCGAGAGTCTCAAAGAATTCAACTGTCTTTCTGAAAGCACCCTGAAAGTGATCCTGATTATCACCGATTTTCCAGACTCGTTCAGCATATTGGTTGATCTTCGCGCGTTTCTCATCTTTCATCACCCACATCATCGCGGGGTAAACTATCGCAAGAGTTTGTGCGTGATCAAGTCCGTAGAGAGCTGTGAGTTCATGTCCGATCACATGTGTTGACCAGTCATGAGGAACTCCTGAACCTACCACGCCACTTAAGGCCATCGTCGCACACCACATGTAATTGGCCCGAGATGTATAGTCATTGGGATTTCTGAAAGATTTTGGTCCTTCTTCAATGAGTGTAGTCAGAAGAGATTCAGCAAACCTGTCCTGAAGAGGAGAATCACTCGGGTAAGTGAGATACTGTTCCATCACGTGAACATAAGCATCCACTACTCCATTACCGATTTGACGTTTATCAAGTGACGCTGTCACTTTGGGATCGAGAATAGAAAATTGCGGATAAAGAAAGGGATGTCCCCCGCCCAGTTTTTCATCACCTTTCGAGATGACAAAAAAACAATTCATCTCAGAGCCGGTTGCAGGCAAAGTTAAAACCGCTCCAAAAGGAACAGTGTTATTCACCACTGTATCCTGACGGCGAAGGATATTTTCAGGATTTCCCTCATAGTGAACAGCAAAGGAAATGAATTTCGCAGAATCAACAACTGATCCGCCGCCAACAGCGAGAATGAAACCGATCTTCTCTTTCCGGATGAGTTCCACGGCTTCCATCGCCTTATCAAAATCAGGATTAGGACGCACACCGGAAACTTCAAAAACTTTTCTGCCGGTGAGGGCCTTCATCACCTGATCATAGACTCCGTTAGACTTGATGCTTCCTCCCCCGTAAAGAAGAAGTACCGGCCCTTCAGGAAGAACTTCCGGGAGTCGGGAGATGGTGCCCTCACCAAAAAGAATTTTTGTCGGGTTATGAAAGTCGAAATTTTGCATGACCAAATAGTAAAGTAAGGCCTAAACTTTAACAACAGGAGTTCCTATGGCCAACAGTGTTTATGATTTTTCAGTTAAAGACATCAACGGTAAAGATGTTTCCCTCTCACAATACAAGGGTAAACTCCTTTTGATTGTGAACGTCGCCAGTAAATGCGGCTTTACTCCTCAGTACGAAGGCCTCGAAGTTCTTCACAAAGAACTC
>JAYVHR010000234.1:0-3585 GCA_043771075.1 Bacteriovoracaceae bacterium | reverse complement strand
GTCGTGTGCTTCTTTAAGTCCATGCTCGAAAGGTGCCTGCCACACAACTTCCAGAGTGCCCTGTGAATCATTGGCATCGCCGGAGCATTTAGTTTCAGGAATCTGATCCGGATACATTGGTGATTTGGAAATCCAGCATGAGTTATAAATTTTATTCCAGACATTGCGCTCAAGACTGATCAGGTCACGGAAGGAAAGCTCTCCGCTGAATTCCGGAGTATTGACGGAAGAAAGTTTCCAGATCCCATCCATCTGCGGCCCTGCATCTTCAAGGCGATAATCGTTCCTGCTATGTTCAATATAAACTTCAACAAGTCCGCCATTTCGGGAAATAATTTTTGCACTGAAAACGGCCAGGCGCTGGGTTGCCGTCGGACGACAACCTTCATGACGGACATAGATCCGCGAGTTCTTATAAATACAAACGTAGTTTCCACCCGGACCCAGGTCCGCGTTCGGATAATCCCTTCCGACAAACTTCAACGGCTCACTGGCGAGATCCTGAAAGGCCTCCTGGACCGTATAGATCTGGGCAAAAAGGGGAAGGGAAGTGACCAAAGTCATGATGGCGATAAGTGTAATTTTCATAATTTGAATCATAATGCGGAATAGTCCAGTGAAGCCGACAGGCGGAAGCATTTTCATGGGGTGTCTATTTTTTTGCCAGCAGAGGTTAAGGGAAGTTCATAGGCTACAGAGGTGAAATTAAGTTGTTCTTAACAGGTAGCAATGTAGAATCTGTCTATGAGTCTCGATTCCGTCACACTCCTCCAAGCCGTTTTTGAGTCCACAGCTGATGGACTGTTGATCGTTGATCAGGCCGGAAAGATCATGCAGTCCAATTCACGCTTCCAGGAAATGTGGCGAATTCCTGATGAGCTCATGGCGACTCAGAACGATGAAAAACTTCTGAACTTCATACTCGATCAATTAATCTCACCCGAAGTCTTCTTAGCTAAAGTCAGGGAACTCTATCAAAGTCCTGCCGCTATTTCTGAAGATACGATCCCATTCAAAGATGGTCGATTCTTTAACCGTTATTCACGGCCCCTGACATCGAAGGGGGAAAACTGCGGCCGCGTATTCAGTTTCCGCGATGTCACCATTCAGAAAAAAAACGAAGAAGTTTTCCGGACTCTCACGGAACTAAGTCCGGATGTGATCAGTATTCTCTCACCGGAAGGAAGGCTTGTGATGAATTCTGCCGCGGCCGAAAGAATTCATGGCTACGCAAATGAAGAACTCATCGGAAAGAATACACTTTCATATCACCACCCAGATGACCTGCAGGAATGTCAGCGGGTTCTTCAGGATCTGGTCGATCATCCGCAGAGTCCCGTGACTATTCAGTATCGTTACCGGAATAAAAACGGAACCTACACATGGATGGAGGCACACGGAAGTAATCAGATAGCCAATCCGCTTATTAATGGAATTGTGGTGATCTCACGTGATATCGAAGGAAGAAAGAAACTCGAAGATGAACTCAAAGAAGCGCTGAGAATCCGTGATGATTTTATTTCAATCGTTACTCATGAATTGAAAACTCCTGTCACCAGTATCAAGCTTCAACTTCAGATTTTACAGCGTGCCGGAAAAACTCTTCAGAGCGGCGAGAATCCCCAGCGTTCTGAAAATCTTCCCGCCATGATCGGGCAGGTGAATGCCCTGGAAAGACTGATTGATGATCTCCTGCAGGTTTCAAGAATCAGAAAAGAGAAATTATCCTGCGAATTGAAGAGTGATGATCTCTCCGGCATTGTGAAAGAGAGTACAGAAAATCTTCGCTCGCTTCTCACTGACTGTGAGTGTGAACTCTCGACTGAAATCGAACCGGGGATCATGGTTGTCTGTGACCATCAGAGAATCGAGCAGGTGGTGGTGAACCTTCTCACCAACGTGATGAAATATGCCCAAGGTAAGCCGGTAAAGGTTATTGTTAAGCGGAATGCGGGTATGGCCGAATTCCGGGTTATTGACCAGGGTCAGGGAATTTCGCTGGAGATACGTGAAGCGATTTTTGATCTCTTCTCACAAGGGACCCCGCTACGGAGAATAGGGGGCCTTGGTGTCGGTCTCTACATTTCCCGCAGTATCATTGAGCTTCATAGCGGGAAGATTTTTGTCGAAAGTACTCCCGGAAAAGGCTCGGAATTTGTAGTCCAGCTACCTCTTCTCTGATATCATTCCCCGATGACCACACGCCTTTCTATAGAAAAAGAAGAGATCAATCTTCTTCCAGCCATGGATTTCGATGGCGAGATCGTTGAGATAGTCACTCCGGAAGGGGCCAGAAAAGCTGTCCAGGTTCTTTGCCAGGAAAAAGTCCTTGGATTTGATACCGAAACCCGTCCCTCATTCACCAAGGGCGAGTTTTACACTCCTGCCATTCTCCAGCTTGCTAACGATAAGCAGGCCTTTATTTTCCGACTCAAATTTTTTCCTTTTCCTCCTGAACTCGCAGGTCTTCTGGAAGATGAAAATATTCTCAAAGTCGGCATCGGTATCAAAGACGATCTGATCGGACTTGGGAAGATCGTGGATTTTAATCCAGGCGGATTTCTGGATCTTCAGGAAGTTGTAAAAAGAAACGGCATGACGAGTGCGAGCCTACGGTCACTGACCGCTATTTTCCTCGGGAAAAAGCTCTTCAAGAAAGCGAAAACCACCAACTGGGAAAGGAAGGATCTGACCCCCGCTCAGGTCAAATACGCGGCAACTGACGCCGTTGTGGGCTTTCTTATCCATGAGAAAATCAAAGAACAGGGCATGCTCTAAAGGCATACTTTTCCACCGTTTTTTCCCTCACAAAGAAGTCTAGAATATCCCTAACAAAGGATATCCCTTGAATAAAACCTTACTGCCCTTGTCTCTTATTCTCCTCGCGGCCTGTTCGCAGAATGATAAGCGGGAAAATCATCGTTCTTACGCTTCTCTTCTTTCCGAACTTCCGGCCCCGGAAATGGGCGAGGTCTGGACTCCGGCGGATGAAAAGAAGGCGGAGATTATTCTCGAAGACACTCTTCAGATGCTCATCAAGGATTCTACCGGTGATGATTTTGTCAGACGAGACGCTCATCCGAAGACCCATGCCTGTGTACGCGCCAGATTCAAAATCAATCCCGCACTTCTTCCGCCAAATAATCAGAAAGGTATCTTCGAAAAGACGTCTTCCTACGATGCGTGGATTCGTTTTTCCAATGGATCCAATAATGGCGAGGCCAAGCACGATCTTGAAAAAGATGTCCGCGGGATGGCGATCAAGCTCATGAACGTTCCGGGTACTCCTACCGGCACTCACGATTTTCTTCTCGCTAACATGAAAGAATTTTTCTCCATGAATGGAGATGACTACGCCGATCTCGTGAAAACGGCTTCACAGGGAAACGGATTTGACCTGGCCCTCTTTGCGGCCACTCATCCCATCAGCGCGCACCGGCTCTTCATTGCCCGCATCCAGATGGGAAATCCACTGCAACAGGATTTTCATTCGGCAGTACCTTTTAAACTCGGCACACATTCCGTCCGCTATCACGCGCTTCCGTGTGAGAAACAATCTGATAAGGTTCCGGGTAAGGATGCTCC
>JAYVHR010000233.1:0-4477 GCA_043771075.1 Bacteriovoracaceae bacterium | reverse complement strand
CATCGCGGTGGAACGGCGAAGACAGTTGATATTTCCGAAGAAGAAGCATCAATGGCAGTCAATGCGGCAAAAGCACTTGGTCTCAATGTCGCTGGTGTAGATCTTCTCCGCTCAAATCGCGGGCCACTGGTTCTCGAAGTGAATTCTTCACCGGGTCTTCAGGGAATTGAAACTTCCACCGGACTTGATATCGCAACGATGATCATCGAGTACATCGAAAAAAACATCACAAGAACTAATTACGCAGGATAAGTTTTTCGAAAATTGCGGATGCGGGTTTGTCGCTCGCTGAGAGGGAGATCCATGAATTCCTGGAGAGTTTTCTCGGGAATAAAGTTCAGGAATTTCATCATCTCTTTTTTCATCTGACGAAGTAGTCCCGGTCCCTGATAAATGTAGGATGTGTAGACCTGCATGACCTTTCCGCCTGCTTCCCAGAAAGAAAGAATATCCGAGAAATCACTTACTCCACCAACTCCGATCAGTTCGAGAGTTGTTCTTAGTCCAAGAATAGTGGAACGGACTTTCTCTGAGCGCTCTTTCAGGAGTTCACCCGAGACGCCGCCAATTCCTCTGTCAGGCATGATCGTCGTATTCGTGGCGATAATCCCCGTGAGGTGAAATTCATGGGCGGTCTCGCACAATTCACGGATTTTTTCTTCATCGAGATCCGGCGCAATCTTCAGATAGAGATCTTTCCCGTTTCTCACGCGATTGAGTTCGCGGAAGAGGTCACGGAGATAAGAGCGCTCCTGGAAAGCGCGCAGTCCCGGAGTATTGGGAGAAGAAACGTTGATCACAAAGTAATCCACCATTTCTTCGAGAGAGGCGAGCATCAGGGCAAGTTCATCGATACTTTCTTCGCGGCCCGATTCCTTGTTCTTTCCGATATTCGCACCCAGCGGAGATTTTTTTTCAAACGCATGAAGGCGATGCCAGATCTCATAAAGACCGTGATTGGGAAACCCCATGGCGTTTCTTAAACTTTTTTCATCTGGGTATCTCCACATGCGTGGGCGGTCATTTCCGGACTGAGGCCTCATCGTAATGGTCCCGCATTCAACGGCCCCAAAACCCTGATTCTCGAAAAACTCCAGGGCTTCGGCATTTTTATCGAGGCCTGCAGCAAGACCTACCGGAAAAGGCCAGATGAGACTGCCCACTTTCAAGGCCAGCCGGGAATCATGCTGGATGCCAAGAAGTGAGCCCAATGCCGGAGAAAGGGAGGCAACCCGTAGGGTAATATCATGGGCTTTTTCAGGTGGGAGCCTGAATAAAAACTCTTTCAGAATGGGGTAAAGCATAGGTGAAGTGTATGAAGCTTTTCTTTGAAAGTCATCAGACCCTATGAGATAATCCCCCTATGAAGATATTTGTATTTTTTCTGTTTATGACTACAGCAATGGCCCAGCATTCTGCTCAGCCGGTGAAGGAAGATTCGTCTGATCTGCGTGAGGAAACTGTTCTTTTCAGTATTGAGGAAGTCGGAAAAGATATGACCTGGGTTCTTGAGAGAAGCCCGTCTTTCACCAATGTTCTCCGTAAGAAAGTGAAGGATGAAGAGACCGTCAGAAAGATTGATGGTCGTATTGCCCAGAAGCTTGATCGTGATTTTGCCTCCCGCTTCCTGAAGTGCCAGTATGAAATCGGGGCGGCCGAAGGGGATTGCAAAGTAACGCTTCGTTTAACGATGAAGGGTGAGTCACAGGATATTTGCGAGAAAGATGATAAGAAGAGTCAGGAAATCCGCGCCTTCGTTGAAGACTTAAGTAAACGTTTCTAAGTGAAATCTATTGCAGTGGTCCCCTCTCCTTGAGAAAATAGGCGCATTCAAAGTTTATGAAAAATCGGAGTTTCATGAAATCTCATGTTCTTTTATTAGGTCTTACTCTCGTTATTCCAGCTGCCGTTGCGCAACCTCAGGGGAGACCCGGAGAAGAATCCGCTCTCGGCGGGTTGATCAGCTCCAAACCACGCTACAAGCGTGAACAGATTATTGGAAATATTCTTGGTGGTGCACTTACTCAGATGCATCTTTCTGAGAAAAAAATTGAAAGTAATGACCAGCTCTCAGCTGATGCCTTCAAGGCATATCTTGAGCGCGTGGATTACGGAAAACAATTTCTGATTGCAGCTGATGTGAAAGTGCTTGAGAAATTCAAGACGAAGATGGACGACATGTTCCTCGACGGAAGTCTCGACATTCTCGATGTGACTTCTGAGCTCATGAATAAGCGCATCGGACAGATTGAGAAGCATGTGGAGAAGCTGCTTGAGAAACCTCTCGATTATAAGAAAAAAGAAACGATCGAAACTGATCCTAAGAAGAGAAAGTTCTCGGCCAACGAAAAAGAACTCTTCGCTCATTGGGAACGCCTGATGAAGTTTGAAGTCGAAAGCCGGATTATTGATCAGCGTGAAGAGCAGAATGGTCTCGCGACTGATGAGAAAGGGAATAAGAAAAAACCTGTGACTGACAAAAAGCTCACAGAAGTTGAAATCGAAAAAGAAGCGCGTGTGAAGGCGCTTAAGTCATACAAGAAACTTTTCTCGCGTCTTGTGAATGAGAAGAAAGGCGACAAGCTCGATAAATTCTACAACTCAGTCACAAAAGTTTTCGATCCGCATACGAGTTACCTGATACCTGATGAGAAAGAAGATTTTGATATCGAGATGTCAGGGAAACTAGAAGGGATCGGCGCTATTCTTCGTGAAGATAATTCTTTCATCAAAGTCGAGCGCATCGTTCCTGGTTCAGCTTCGTGGAAGACAAAAGAAGTGGAATCAGAAGACGTCATCCTGAAAGTTGCTCAGGGTGCTGAAGAGCCGGTTGATATTGTGGACATGTCTCTCCGTGATGCTGTGAAACTTATCCGCGGGAAGAAGGGAACGGAAGTTCGCCTTACAATCAAGAAGCCAAATGGACTTATCAAGGTCGTTCCTATTATTCGTGACACAGTTGAGATTGAAGAATCTTACGTGAAAGGAACACTCCTTGAGCTTTCTCCACTCAAACAAAAAATCGGTTACATCAACGTTCCGAAGTTTTACCGCGACTTTAATGACCGCGCCGGCAGAAACGTAACGGATGATACAAGAAAGGAAATCGAGCGCCTGAATAAAGTCGGTGCTGATGGCCTTATCCTTGATCTTCGTAACAACGGCGGGGGAGCTCTGGAAGATGCCCGCATGATCTCAGGTCTTTTCATTGAGAAAGGTCCGATCGTCATGGTGAAAGCGCGCGGAGAAAGTGTCGATACTCTTGAAGACACAGACCCGACTATCGATTTCAAAAAACCAGTTATCGTTCTCATCAACCGTTTCTCGGCTTCGGCTTCTGAGATTGTTGCCGCTGCTCTTCAGGATTACGGCCGCGCTGTCATCGTGGGCGGAGAATTCTCTCACGGGAAAGGAACGGTCCAGGCAGTGGTGGATCTTGATGGGTATCTTCCTCCGATGCTGAAGGATTATTCTCCTCTGGGAGCTCTCAAAATCACGATTCAGAAATTTTACCGTGTGAACGGATCATCGACTCAGTATAAGGGTGTCACTCCGGATATCATTCTTCCGGATCAGTTCGCGCATCTTGAGTCAGGTGAGAAATTCCTCGAGTACTCAATTCCATGGGGTGAAGTGAAGCCGAAGAAATTCGAGCGCTGGAATCAGAAGTGGGATGTGAAATCTCTCCGCGCTGCCAGCATGTCACGCATCAAGAACAACGAGAAGTTCCAGCATCTTCTTGATTCGATGAAGTGGTACAAGGACCAGAGAGAGAAAACCAAGCGTTCACTCGTTCTGACTGATTTTGAAAAAGAGCGCAAGGATGTGCGAGAGCGCACGGATCTCTTTAAGAAAGAAGAAGAGTCGAAGAACGTGAAAGTCGTCGATCTTTCCAACTCCAAGGAGAAAGTCCAGATTGAAAAATTCGAAGAGTTCTCAAAAACTCTTAAAAAAGATCCGGTCATTGAAGAGTCACTTATGATTCTCAACGACATGATGAACAGCAAGTCCTGATTTCTTGATTTATTGAATAAAAATACTAAACTTAAGAAGCTCCCCAACGTGGGAGCTTCTTTTTTATCCCGGGACTAAGTTTGAAGCTCACAGTTAAAGAAAAATACGATTACTACGAACGCTCAGTCCAGAATGCAGAAAATGAAGTGGAATTCATGCAGAATGAATTCAAACGCTTCTTCCGGCGCCCCGCTAAGCTTATGCGTGAGGATTTCTGCGGAACCGGTTCCATTTCATGTAAGTGGGTGGAACAGGATAAGAATGCAGAAGCTTTCGGGATTGATCTTGATCCGGAGCCGATAGAAATCGGGAAAGGTCGTCACTTCGCAAAGCTTAAACCTCATGAGCAGAAGCGGATGCACTTTCTCCTGGAAGACGTCCTCAAAGTAAAAACCGTAAAGATGGACGTGATCTGTGCTTTCAACTTTTCTTATTTCTTTTTCAAGGAAAGAAAAGATCTCCT
>JAYVHR010000232.1:0-5970 GCA_043771075.1 Bacteriovoracaceae bacterium | reverse complement strand
AAAGAAGAAGGTGGCACGTGTATATCTATAAATTCTTCTGTCTCGTTCTCCTGGCCGCGATCACTGTAGTTTATACAAACTGCGGAAGTCAGTCAGCACTCGTCTGGGAAAGCAGCTCCATGCTGGCCGGTTCCAGTGAAGCCTTTGAGGCCACTGTTTATCCCATCACGCGGGCCAATTGTATTGCCTGTCACACATCGCAATCACCGGTGCACGCTTCTGGTAACTTAGCAGAGGCCCATGCAGCGGCCTACTCAAAAGTAAATTTTGCCAATATTCCTAACTCACGTCTTGTGAGAAAACTCCGTGATGAAAACCACAACTGCTGGAGTGACTGTAATTCCAACGCTGACGAAATGCAGGCCGCGATTGAGGCATGGTATGCAGCGGTTGAAGCAGCCGATAATATCAACCCTAATCCTGTAATCCCTCCGCCGGCCGGCCCGATGCTGAAAACTATTTCTACGATGACGATTGATCAGGAACTTGCCAACATGGCCAACCCTGTGAAGTCGAACACTGTTGCGATCAACGTTGGTTCTGCCATGGTGGTTGCGCCGATGGTGAAAGCAACTGATGGTTTCGGTGATTTTCTCCAGGTTCCAAATGACGGTCAAAACCTCACACTCGTCAATAACGATGCGACTGCCGGTGCTGCTCTCATGAACATGCGCCTGCCTTCTGCCGGTAACTACAGAATCTGGGGATACGTTCTTGCTCCGGATGCTGACTCAAACGCTTTCTATGCTGGTATTGCCCCCATGGGAACACCAACGGCCTACATTGGCGGTCTCCGTCAGTACGATATCACTGCCAGTGCTAACCCGACCTGGAGACTCCTCAACTCAAACATTGCGATT
This sequence comes from Bacteriovoracaceae bacterium, assembly GCA_043771075.1. Taxonomy (GTDB): domain Bacteria; phylum Bdellovibrionota; class Bacteriovoracia; order Bacteriovoracales; family Bacteriovoracaceae; genus Peredibacter. Next base: position 5,110 of record JAYVHR010000232.1, on the reverse strand, counting down.
CCTTCGGCGGGTAACTACACACTCACTCTTCGTGAGCGTAAAGACGGAACAAAAATTTATCGGATCTTCGTGACTGCTGACACGACTTTCAATGGTGATGATGTGGCGAGCTTCCTTGGAGTGACCTTGTCGTTCGATGTCTCAACACTCGTCAACTCTCCGGGTGTGAAGTTCCAGATCGATGTCTCAGACTACGACATGTACACTTACCTTCTCGCTAATCCGAGAATCGTAAGTCCGACAAGTAACATCCGCGTGAAAAACATCCGTCTCATGGTGAACGGTGTTTACTCTCCACAAAACTCGACCTACACAACAGTGGATAAAGTTACAACTCCGGCCGATGGAAGACTCTCCGGATTCCCGATGATTGTTCTGAAAGATAAAGGATCAGCACTTGATAAGTTCCACTTTGAGTTTGAAGAGCTCGAGGTTTATAACGGAACAGTAAACATGGCGTCTCTCACAGGATTTCAGAACACTGTTTATCCGATCTCACGGGCAAACTGTACTTCCTGTCACTCGGCCGCAAGACCTCACGCTTCGCCAGATGGTCTCACTGCTCATGATTACGTCCTGGGATCGAATCTTGTGAACTTTACGACTCCATCAAACTCTCTGATTGCGAATAAAATTCGTAACGGTCACCAGGGTATCAGCGCCGCAACCGGTGCAAACCTCGCTGCCCAATACGAAGCTGCGATCGTCGAATGGAGAACGCTCCGGGGATCAAGTACGGTTCCGTAAGAGAAAGTTCCGTAAGTTTTACCTGTTTACCTTTTCTTAACCTAAATGTTCAGCCTCTACCGGTGGTTTCCCTTGTGGGAGACCCCGGTTTCCATTAAAAACCGCTCATGCCACATTTAAAGGAAGAAAAGATTCTCGCCCTTCTTCGGGAAGATCTCGCTAAACGCAGTACCGGTGCGGCCCTGGCCTATATCACTCTTTCCGTTGTCATCTTCTTCTACCACTTCAAGATGGTGACATGGGCCGGTTATGTTCAGGGAGCAGCTTTTCTTATGTTCATCGGGGCCCTCACACGCCTGATTGCTTCCCCGATATATGTAAAACGCCAGGAACCAAAAATCTGGAGAATCCTTCAGGCCACCATCTGGGTCAACGCTGCTTCGTGGACAGTTATATTTAGTTTCGCCTCTTACGAGCTACAGAACGAAGGACTCCATTTCGCTGTTCTGGTGACGATCATGGCCTCATGTCAGTCAGGATCGCTCATCACACTTTCCAACAGTAAAAGTCTTTATCTGCCATTCCTGATTGCGTGTCTTCTGCCTCTCATGACAACGGCCATGTATCAGTACATTGCCTTTGGCTCAGAAAGCGGGCCTTATCTTTTTACCTGCTATGGTGTGTTCTTTGCGTATCAGTTAATTCAGTTCAAGACAGTGCGAAATCTTCAGATCGATCGCCTGGGAACTCAGGTGGATCTCGAGAATTCACTCCAGGATCTCAAGATGAGCCAGGATGCTTTCGTGAAGCAAACCGCGAATCTCTTCCATGCTTCCAAAATTTCAGCATTGGGAGAAATGGCGGGAGGACTTTCGCACGAAGTGAACAACTCACTCATGACCATCATGGGATCAGTCCAGCAGCTCGAGCGCTATTTTGCGAGAGACGGAGTGGAAAACCCTGACTACATCCGTAAAGTCCGCAATTCCAAAGAGGCGATTGACCAGATTAAAACTGTCATTGATGGTCTTCGCTTTTTTTCCCAGCAGGGAGAAGAGGCGGATAAAGTCGATCGCCCGCTGGAAGAAATTATCCAGCGCACTCTGAACTTCATCAACGAAATGATCAAGGCCAACGAGATCACGATGATCGTCTCGCCTATCCCTTCCATCATGGTTCACTGTAATCCGATGCAGATTACGCAGATACTTTTCTATCTCACAAAAAATGCTTTTGACGCTCTCGAAGGTGTGGATGATCCGATGAAAAGATGGATCCGCATTTCATTCATTGAAAAAAATCATGACGTGGAAATCCGCGTGATGAACGGAGGCCCTCAGATTTCTCAGGATGTGAAGTCGCGGCTCTTTCAGCCCTTCTTTACAACCAAGGATATCGGCAAGGGTACGGGACTTTCACTTTCTATTTCAAAAGGTATTGCCCTTGCTCACAAAGGCGACATATATCTCGATGACGAACCTGATTGCACAACTTTTGCCCTCAAAATACCTACCTCTCCGATGGTCACTGCCCACGCCTGACATCTTCTGACAAAGTCTTGAAAAAAAATATCTTCCCGATAGCATGGAAGAATGCAAAAACACTTTTTTCTCACTACGCTTTTCTTTCTCACCTCATGCGCCTCGTATATCCATACGCCGCAAAACCGGATGATTTCTCCTGAGACTCAGGGAAAATTTCTTTCGGGATCTCTGGATGTGAGACTAGCGGCCACGAAACAGGATGAATGGTCCTTCACCGGCAACGACCGGAAAAAGCCATTCGACGGAGAACGCGAAGTTTATAAAATTTCGGGTCTCCTGGATCTGGGCCTCGTGAATCGGCTCGATTTGATCTATATGGATTATCTTTCCGGATCAACGGTCGGAATCATAGGCCTCAAGGTCCAGCTCCTGGGGAAAAGCCGTGCAGAAGCGAAGAAAGGAAATTTCTCACTCTCTTTATTTGCCGGATTCGGAAGCAATGAGCACACGTTTGATACCTCAGATAACGACTTCAAGAACATCTCCACCAATGTGGATAAACTGGATTACGAAGTTGAGCATGATGATATCGGTCTCATCCTGGGATACCGTTGGGCGGATAAATTCCTCCAGTACGCTAACGTCTATTATTTCCATGAAGACATCCGCGGGAAAGTAACGACTGATAATAACGTTCTAAACCGCGCATCCTTTCGTGACTCTCAGAACGGTCTTATCTATTCCACGGGTGGAGTCTTTGATCTGAGTGCCAACTGGTTTCTTAAGGCCGATTACTCCCACATGACGTCGAAATGGTCCTCTCACCGGGGTTCGACCAGTAATGCCCTGAATGGCGGGATCGGGATCTATTGGTAGAGCGAAAAACTCTTCTTTAGTCTTTCTTAAATTCTCCGATAAGACCGGAGTATGTTTCTAAAACTTGGCGATAAAAAATATAATCTTCCGGATACAGTGACCATTGGGCGCGGTGAGCCCTTTGATATCGATGATCGCAGTCTTGCCCGTTCTCACGCCAAAATCGTCTTTAAAAAAGGCCAGTGGAAGATCAAGGATCTCGGCACAGATACCGGTGTTACCGTCAATGGTGCCAAAATCAAATCAGGAAAGTTTATCCAGATTACTGAGACAGACTCAGTAAAACTCGGCAACGTGACTCTGGAAATTTTCGCGAATCTACCGGCCGCAGAGTGTGCCGGAGTAAGAAAAATATCTTCGAAAAATATCACGAACTACGCACCCATTATCTATTCCATTCTTTTTATTTCGGCCGCTACCCTGACTATATTCAACTCAAACGGAAATTACCTGAACGACGGCATTATGCTCGCTCTTCTGGGTGTGGTCCTTAAAGTTCTTGGCATTCTTCTTCATATGGGAAGGGCCTACTACTTTCCGTTTAAGATCATTCACGAAATGCTGGTGAGTAATGAAGGTGTAACATTGTATCTCAGCGACGAAACTAATTTCTCCCTTCGTTTTGCCAGTATCAAAAGCTGGCACGTGGTCGGGAAATGTTTTTTCATCAAGGCCTACAAGCAGGACTTCAAGTTCATGATGCTTGAAGATCATGAAGAGTTTATCCGCATTCTTAAGAACAAGAGTCTTCTGAAGCTCCATCGGGGTCAGGTTCTTTTCTCCTGGCTGGGAATTTTTCCGCTGGTTGCGTCTGCCCTCGCGGTGGCCCTTCTGGTTTCGACGGACCTGAAGCCCCTGGTTCTCGCCGGTCATTTCACAGGCCTCGTTGCCGTGATGGGACTTCTGGCCTATCTCTTTATTGAAGATCTTCGCGAGCTTCTCCCCCTTCCGTGGAAACTCTCCCGGGTCGGGCAATCGTCACTTATAGCCGGAGTTATTGCCCTCACACTGGTGGTCCAGTTCAATAATTACCAGGGTCAGAGAAACCAGAAGACCCTTTGGGCCAGTCTCACAGGCAAAACTATCAAGACCATCATCCCTGCCCGCTTACCTGCATCTGTTTCTCAGGAAAAATAAAGTCTTTCCCTTAACATTCCGATGAGACTCCCGTGAGTACCTTTATCCGCCTTGATGGAAAAAGCTATAAGCTTCCTGACGCCCTCATTCTGGGCCGGGGAGAACCGTTCGATATTTCGGACCGGACTCTCGCGCGCGCTCATGCCAGACTCGTCCACAAAAAAGGCAAATGGAAAATTAAGGATCTCAGTTCCGACTGCGGAATCATGGTGAATGGAAACAAAATCCAGCCCGGAAAATTCCACAGCGTAAATCCCGGGGATAAAGTTCTTCTCGGAAACGTTCCCATGGAACTCTTCGCGGAACTCCCGGAAAATAGTTATACGGAAGTGATTAACTTCACCGCTCATGACATCAATGACTACGCCCCACTTATCTATAGCGTTCTCTTCATTCTCGGGGTGATAATCGCGGCCACTGAATCCAGCGGAAGTTATACCAATGATCTTATCTTCATCGCGGCGATTGCTGTTTTCCTGAAATTCGCCAGTGTCGTGACCCGTGTCATCCGGACAGTCTATTTCCCGGTGAAAATCGTCACAGAAACAAATCTTACTTACGAAGGTGCGACTTTCCATATCACTGGCAACCAGAACTTCTCCCTGAAATTTTCAGATATCAAGAAGTGGTACATGGTCGGGAAATGTTTTTTCATCAACGTTTACGGTAAGGAACTGATCTATCTTCTGAATGAAGGTCAGGAGGAACTCGAGTCTCTTCTTCGCGAGCGCTGCCCGAAAGAAAAAGCTGTCGCAGAGCCGGTTCTCGAAAAGATCGCCCTTCTTCCAATTTTCTTTATCATCATCGCGTGGCTGGTGCTTCCGTACTCAGACACCCGCTTCTTTCATTTCTTCGGTCACGGCATGGGAATCATGGGACTGATTGGTCTCTTAGGATTCTTCTTCAGCGAACATCTCCGGGAGCTC
>JAYVHR010000231.1:0-3966 GCA_043771075.1 Bacteriovoracaceae bacterium | reverse complement strand
TGCCAGCGTTGGTCTTTGCTTTCAATTAAAGCTTCTTTGACCTTTCCGCCACGGCGCTTCACTTCTTCAACGGCCATTGTCAAAAGCTCCTTTCAGGTTGCTTGCAAGAAAATCAATAGGATAAGATTAATGGTAACTCGAACACTAGGTCAACATATGAGATATCGAAAAATTTTGGGCGCATTAGCAATCGTCGTTTGCGTAGGGGCATTCGCTCAATCACCAAAGGTGAATCTTTCTTCTATGTTCTCAAAACCAGTTTTGCAGGAGCTTAAACCTTTTTTTGCACCTTCAGAAGGACAAACCGAGGATTTATTGAAAGGCGAAGTAGTTTCGGTAGGTAAAGTGCATTCACCGACTGACAAAGAACAACAAATGATGTTGTTTGTTTCAGGTATTCATCCCCGAAATTGCACAAGGGCCATGCGTAAGCTTTCCCTTTACGAGAATTATTCCTCCTACATGGATTTCATCAAAACCTCTCAATATAATGATCAAACTCAAAGATTTTCATTCACCGTGGATCACGCTCTTCTTCCTTTTCCGATGATTGTTGGTTTCAAAATTCCGCGCATTACAAAAGAAGGCCATTATCCATTTACGTTCGACGATGGATTCCTGAAAGACCTCAAAGGAACTGTGATTGTTAAGGAAGTCGGGAAATTTTGTCTGTTAGGGTTGAAGGCTGACTGGCGTGGTCCGGAATCAAAAATTCCGAATATTGTTTTCGGAACATTTGTTGAGACAGTCGGGAAACTTGGACTTGAACACCTCATCCGGGTTTCTTTTTTTTAAATTCTTTTCAAACGGTTCCTGACGCTTTACATTCTTTTTCGTGGAAGTACTAAGAATCAAAGCAGTTGATACACATCATATCCGGCACAAGATGCTGCGACCCAATGGAACTATGGAAGACTGCATTTTCCAAGGTGACAATGACGAACTCACGTTTCATCTTGGCGCATTTGTAGACAAAAAACTTGTCAGCGTCGCCTCCTTTTATTTTGAGAATAACGAAAATTTTTCCGACTTAAATCAGTATCGCCTGCGCGGCATGGCGACTCTCCCTGAGCATCAAGGCAAGGGTCTCTCCAGCGCTCTTCTTCGCACGGCCTTCCCAATGATCAAGAATAATCAATGTTCACTTCTGTGGTGTAATGCCCGCGAAAAAGCGATGGGATTCTATACGAAAGTCGGCTTCACGCCGATGGGTGAGCACTTTCCCATTCCGAACATCGGAAAGCATGTTTTGATGTCGATCAAAATCGATTAATTATTTCTTTCTCTTCTCTTTAGAGAGCTTCCGGATTTTTGCCCAGTCACTCAATTTGAAAGTGCATCCCAGTGCCTCAAAATCCTTAAACACACTGAAATTCCCTTCTCCGATTTTTCCACTCGCGGTGACTTCAAAGAACGCGAGATCTGAGATGTTGGCCTGATTGTATCCTTCAGCACCGTTGGTTCTTCCATCACACGCTGAGGGAGCGAGATAAAAGATTTCCTTCGTTCTCATTTTCCCTTCCTGAGTGGCCGCATCGACGATCTGGAAAACGCAGGATTTTTTCATCCGCTTCTGCTGAACCATTGCCTTCAACTCTCCATTGATCAGCTGAACTGAGGCCTTGCCATCTTTTGAAACGCATTTTCCGTCAAGAAGTGGCTTTTCCAGCTGAGCAAAAGCTTGAGTTGAAAGGAATGCGAGTAATAAATATTTCAACGGTTACCTCCGGCAGGACGACAGTAAGGAATTGAGTGTGACGAGCAATGAATGTTCCCGCTTCCGGTGTGAGCATAGTCCCAGGTATCAAGATGCGTGGGTGTGAGCCCCAGCGCACGTGTTCTGGCATCAAGATATTCACGGTAAGCTTGTGGCACGGGCCCTGGATAAAGAAGGCTGTTGTTGGCCATGACGGAGTTAGTAGGATTCGGAAAAAAAGAATTGGCATTGGCGCCGGGATTTCTGAGTTGCCCGTTGAGGAGTGATGCTCCCGCCAGCTGCGGACTGGCCGGGCTGAAATAATTGGGAACTTTTGTGAACATATCATCCATCGTTCTGAAAAAAGGCCGGCACTGTGGAAGGCGCGCAAGAATCGAGTTGTACATTGTCGCGCGGGATCTCTCGAGGGATTCCTGGATTCTTGTATTGTAAGTGACGAGATCGGGAAGGGCCTCAACCGAAGCAGCGAACTGGCGATTGGTCACTTCGCCGGATCTTCTCGCACAACGGAGCGCACTCTGGTCTTCTTCATTCAAAACGATATCTACAGCGTGAGCATTTTCCAGGAAGAAGAGTTTGATGAAGGCACCTCTGACTCTGCTGCCGCGGCCCCCAGACGGAGCCGGACTCGCCGGTCCTGCCGGTTCACTGACCAGAGGACAGATAATTCTCATCGCAGGAGGATTACTCACTGATCGCTGGAAGTTATCATCAGATGCCATTCCGGCAAAACCTTCGGTGACACGGGCATCAAGGCGTCTTTGCAGTGTGGCCTGATTAAGAGCACCAGGATTTTTTAAGAGACTTAAACCGAGATTGGTATCAGCAGAAAAAATACTGAAAGCACACTCGCGCGGTCTTCCTGCAATCTCTCTTCTGTCGGGAACTACTTTGAAAATTTCGTCAACGTGTCCTACGGAAAGCCAGTTGACTTCAGCGCGGACAATATTTGCAGAGGGCCCGCAAACCTGTGTGGCAAATCTTTCGGTCATGTTATTTCCCACGAGGCATAATCCACCCGGAAGACCTTCGATATTTCCGCCGAATTCTGCGTTTTCTGTCGGAGGTGTTCCCAACGCTGCAGTATCATTTATTAGTCTGGCGCCGTGGCCGGGATCAATCAGGTTCTGTTGGGGAGTCCCCACACCAGTCAGGAGTTCCGGGCCGGCCGTCAGTCCGCAGGCGTTGGTAGCAGCAATCGCATTGAAGGATGGACGGGTAGACATTCTTTCGAGGCGATCACGTTCTGCATAAATCTGAGAGTAATTGACTCTCGGCTGACCATCCGCCGGATTGAAAGTCGCTTCAAAATAATCCTGCTGCCAGGTATAGGGTTCGGCCTCAGCATGGCGGAGCCTGCTGTTCACCAGCGCCGTAGCACTTGCCACTGACTGACCTCCTGCCACCATCTCAGCAATGAGAAGAGGCTTCAGTTCATCAAAATCCGCTCTGCGTGCAGGGAAGATAATATTAGGAGTGGTTTCGGGATTAAAGTTATAGGCCCGCATGAGTTCCAGCATCGCTCGCCTGGGAAGTTCTTTGCCGGCACCGGTTTCAGCAAATGACTGTGTCGAAATGACAAAACTTTGGGTGGGATATGTGTCATCAAGAATCCGCACTCCACTCGATGGGCAGGCCGGAGCTGAGCTGTTGTTACAGACATCCGCGAGAGCCGGAAGTGAAAGACATAAAAGTAGCGTCGAGACGATTTTCATAGGATTCCCTCACTTCCATTGTAATAGGATTTCAGGGATTCACACGCATGCCTCGTGAAGGAAAGTTTTTCTCCAAAGTCGCTAGGAGGGATGGGCCTTTTTATGTTAATTTAAAGCTCTCAACCATAGGAGATAGCAGGTGTTCCTTTTACATGACCAATTCCGTAAGCAATTAGCCGCCGCCCTCGCTTCGGCGATCAAAGAACATCTAGCTGTAGAAGTTGGCACTGAGGCCCTGTATCCCCTCTTCGGGAGCACTCCCAACAAGGCTTCCGGCGATCTGGCCTTCCCACTTTTCATCATCGCCAAGCAGGCCCGAATGAATCCGGCACAGGCCGCAAAAAAACTTGAAGAGGCCGAATTCAAACTTCCTTCGTTCATTAAAAAGAAACTCGCCGCCGGGCCTTACCTGAATTTCTTTCTCGATTTCACTCAGATCGCCAACGTCATTGTTCCCGAAATACTTTCCGGGAAAACATTCACGCTAAAACTCACTGAGACAACTCCGAAGACCATGGTGGAGTACTCGCAACC
>JAYVHR010000230.1:0-3152 GCA_043771075.1 Bacteriovoracaceae bacterium | reverse complement strand
GTTCTCATGTACACAGTTGTGGAAATCAAAGGTCATCAGTACAAACTGAAAGCTGGCGACAAAATCGATGTTGAAAGAATTGAAGCTGAAGAAGGTGCTACTGTAACATTCGATCAGGTTCTTCTCGTTGCAGGCGGAGCTAAGACTCTCGTTGGCGTTCCAGTTCTTGGTGGTGCCACTGTTACCGCTAAAGTTGTGAAGCAAGGCCGCACACGCAAGATTCTCGTTCTCAAGCGTAAGCCAGGTGGATCACGTCGCAAGAATGGTCACCGTCAGTGCTACACTGGTCTCGTCATCACTGAGATCAATGATGGTCAGGGCGGAGTAACTAAAGCAGAAGTCAAAGCTAAGACTGAAGCTAAGAAGTAATTAATTAAAGATTCAAGTTTAGGAGATACAGTTTATGGCACATAAGAAATCCGGTGGTAGTACATCTAACGGTCGTGATTCGAACCCGAAGATGCGTGGTGTGAAGAAGTTCGGCGGCGAAGTCGTTTCAACGGGAATGATCATCGTTCGTCAGAAAGGAACTAAGTTTCACCCTGGTGTAAACGTTAAGATGGGTCGTGATTTCACGATCTATGCAATGGTTCCAGGAACTGTGAAGTTCTCTTTCTACAATAGAGACACAAAGATCATTTCCGTTATTCCAGCTTAATTGATCTTTATAGATCTTTGAGATAGAGAGGAGCTAGCAATAGCTCCTCTTTTTTTTTGATATGAAATACGGCCGAGAGGTCGGATCGAGTTTTTATGAAGTTTATTGATGAAGTTGAAATCGAAGTTATCTCCGGAGATGGAGGTAAGGGCTTCGTAGGATATAGAAGGGAAAAATACGTGCCTTTGGGCGGTCCAGACGGCGGAACCGGCGGCAAAGGCGGCGATATCGTCTTTATCGGCGATGAAGGCATGAATACCCTGATGCACTTCCGCGGTCTCAAAACTTTCCGCGCAGAAGAAGGCGTAAACGGCTCAGGTTCCAATATGACTGGAGCTCAGGGCAACGATCTCCTTATGAAAGTCCCGGTGGGGACGCTTATCACTGACAGAATCACAGGGAATATTCTTTGCGACATTACTGAACATGGACAGCGCTACATTGCTGCTGAAGGCGGACGTGGCGGATTAGGCAATTCAGCCTTTAAAACTTCCGTTAAACAGACTCCGAACTTTGCCCAGAATGGCGAGCCAGGTACAGCCGTTCAGATTCATCTCGAAATTAAACTCCTCGCAGATATTGCTCTCATCGGACTTCCGAATGCAGGCAAATCAACTTTGATCAGTGCTATCTCAGCTGCCCGACCGAAGATTGCTGATTATCCCTTCACGACCATTGAACCGAATCTCGGAGTTGTCCAGTTGGGTGAAAAAACGATCGTTGTCACGGACATTCCGGGACTTATTGAAGGTGCCGCTGAAGGTAAGGGCCTCGGAATCAAATTCCTGAAGCATATTGAGCGGACTTCAGCATTAGTTCACCTCATCGACTGCTCGATGTTCCTCGAGGAATTTGAAGCGATTGAAGCCTATGCCACAATCAGAACTGAGCTTGAAAAATACAATCCAGATCTTCTCAATAAGAAAGAGATCGTATGTCTCACAAAGATCGATGCGATGACAGAAGATGAAATTGAGAAATTCCGTTCTCATATGGAAGAGCAGCTTGATCGGCGTGTTCTCCCGATCTCGGGCGTTTCAGGGCGCAATATCGATGTCCTGAAGCAACTCATGATAAAAACCAAAGAAGTTATCGAAGAAGAAAGGAAGGCCGCAAATGGCAACTAATGAATACGTCCAGAATGAAGTTAATAGAGTCCTGAAAAATAAGGATTTTCCATTTCCGTTGAATCACGCCATGGCGAGTGCCTGGATTCTTGCGAACTATAAGGGCGAAGAGCTCAAGATTTTCGACATGAAAAAAGCCACTTCACTTTGCGATTTCGCCATCGTGGCCACTGCTCAGAACGTGACTCAGGCGCGGGCGATGATTGATGAAATTTCTCGTCAGTTAAAAGAAAACGGAGCGACAATTCTTTCTTATGAGGGATATGAGTCGGCTGACTGGATTCTTCTCGATACCGGCGACATCATGATTCACGTTTTCCACGGACCTTCCCGTGATGTTTACGATCTTGATCTCGTGTACGCTAAAAATCCCCAGGTTAAAATCCCTGAGGATTTTTACTTCAGCCAGGGAGTCGAAGTTACCCGCGAGAAGACAGACCTCAAGGGCTATTTCTAAAAGATGGCCCGGGAACTTCATCTCATTGTTGTGGGCAGGCTGAAAGATGCTCACCTTGAAGCAGTTGAAGCCGACTATCTAAAGCGCATCATTAATCCATCACTCGTCATTCATGAGTTGAAGGCTTCTGCGGAAAACAAAGAAGCAGAAGGCGAGGCCATTCTCAAAAAGGCCCGCGAACTGAATTCAACTCATCTCATTGTGATGTCTGAGTGGGGCAAGAAAAGAACATCAGTCGATTTTGCTGAATGGACCACGGAGCTGATCGAAAAACAAAATCGTCCGGTCTTTGCTATCGCAGGCGCCGAAGGTTTTTCCGATGAGGTCCTGAAAGAAGCGAAAGAAAAGATTTCACTTTCTGAACTGACTTTCCCGCACAAGCTTGCGCGCATCCTTTTGGTTGAGCAGCTCTATCGGGCGCAGACTATCCGAACCAGACATCCCTATCATAATTAATCGACCTTCTCGCTAACAATCTATAAACCAAGATCTTTTTTCAAGTCAGCGCTCAGTAAAAATCCATAGAGATCGTAAGTTTTCGCTGAAGGATGGCCATCGTGATCCAGATGGAAATGCCGTCCCAGCAGCTTTAAAAAATTGATTCCTGAATAATCGAGAGTCTTCACGCCTGCTTTTCCGAGGTGAGGACGCATCCTCTTTATGTAATAATTCTGTCCCGGGAACGCTGCCAGATAAATTTCCCGTGTCTGAGGAAGGACGGTTGCGATTTCATTTTTCATTTCGCTGACTATTCTGGCAACAAGTTCGAACTGATCTTTTCTGATCAAAGGGAATTCAATCCTTGTGAGTTGAGAAAATCCGGACAGAGAGTAGATCTTATTCAAAACTCTTAAGGCCTTGTGCCTCTGATAAAAATCAGGATGCATCAGTAGCTTATGATTTCCGATAT
>JAYVHR010000229.1:0-10824 GCA_043771075.1 Bacteriovoracaceae bacterium | reverse complement strand
TGGTGTTTGTCGCTGTAGGGGCAGTGACGGAAGTCGTAACTGGTTCTACGGGGGCAGGTGCTTTTTTCGGGACGAAATAATATTGCCACCCGAAGAGGATCACACCCGAAAGGACGACGGCTAACAAGGCATTACGTTGCTCAGAACCCATTAATTACTCCAAAAATTTCCGCGGCTTAGGGAACAGGATCGTACCCGCCCGGATGAAAAGGATGACACTTGCAAATGCGACGACTTGAATACCATAACGCCCGCGGGAAGGAAAACTTCTTAAAGCACTCCCGGGCATATTGAGAACAAGTCGGCGCAAAACGACAATTGTTCCCGAGAAAAGGAGAAATGAGAATTTGATAAGCGCGAATCAGGATGTCCGCAATCGTCTTCATTTTCTGGCCTGAAGACCCTTGAACAGTTTTTGAAATGCTCCAATCAACTGCTCTTCACTGTCGGGGGTTTTAATAATGACGAAGAGAACATCCAACGAGAGCACCTGGAGCTCGGGATGCAGGCGGAAACTCTCTTTCATGATCCGCTTATAGCGATTGCGATCATGAGACTTCCCTATTTTGCGGGAAATACTGAATCCTATTCTTATATGAGGGAGATTTAGGCGTGAAGCTCTGGAGTAACAGATAAGTGGGTGAACAAAGCCTTTGGAGCTCTGTTCACGCAAATATTCAAAATCAATTTTTTGGGTAAGTTTGTGAGATTTCGGAAAGCCAAAAGCGGCGGAAGACATCTCAGAAATTACTTCGTTCCCGTCGAAACAGAAAGTTGCTTGCGGCCTTTAGCACGACGACGAGCAATTACTTTCTTTCCACCAACTGAAGACATACGTGCGAGAAATCCGTGATCACGCAGACGCTTGAGTTTCTTTGGCTGCCAGGTTCTTTTTTGCATACTCATATTGAAGTCCTTCTAGAAGTAACATGTGTAAATTTTGGGAAGCACCTTTATTACAGGATTTAGCAGTTTGGGTCAATAAGATTTGTACGTGCAATCTTTAGAGTAAGTAGTTGTTAGAGGCCCAACGTTGATTAAAAAATGGTGTGCTGTTAATACTTCCCTAACTTTTTAACTCGGCTAAATTACTTTTATATAATGACTCAAAAGTTTCCTTTTAATCATTTTCTTAAACTCGATAGTCTCCCAGAGAGCGCGGCGTCAAGCCCCTCTCCTGAGATGGCCCATCCTGTGATCATTGAGAAGACCTTGCGCTCGATGGAAGCTCTGGGCGTCCAGAACCGTCCAGTTCCTGAGTTTTCAACAGAAGAGTTAAAGACAACGACTGACGCACTTCTGGAGCACATCAAGAACCTTATTAACTCAAATAAGTTCCATGCCTACTTTGCCAACACTTTTACGGTGTCTTCTATCCAGCAAGACACTGTCGAACTGGTGGTGACAACGAGCTTCATCAAAAAAATGATCGAAACTCATTATAAAGAGACGATCAAACAGGCCCTGTTCGAGATTCTTGGCAGAAACTACGAACTCGACCTCCAGGTGATCGGTTCCACTGCTTCCCAGAGCTCAAACACAGAAAACATCCTTAAAAAAGAGCCAACCCGGAAAACGGAAGCGACAAAACAGGCAACTTTTTTCATTGAAGACCTTCAGCCGACGAAAGACGATCTCATCAAGACAGTTGATTCAAAGGTTCTCGAACACTTTGCTTCTTCTCCGAATATTCAGATTGATGTGAATAAGACATTTGAGAATTTTATCATCGGCCCATCGAACAATATGGCCGCAGCTGCTTCGATGGCTGTCGCTAAAGAACCTGGTAAGACCTACCCCGCTCTCTATATCTATGGAAATTCGGGTCTCGGCAAAACTCACTTGATCTATGCCATCGCCAACTATGTCCAGAGTACAAAACCGCATCTACGTATCTGTATTACATCTGCCAACCGTTTCATGAACGAGATGGTTGATAGCATGCAGACTAACAAGCTGTTTGAATTCAGAAGAAAATATACTGATCAAATCGACGTACTCATAATTGATGATATTCACGAGCTGAAAAACCGCAGTGGAACTCAAAATGCATTCTTTGATGTGTTTAATGAGCTCATGTCCCGCGGAAAACAACTCGTTTTCACCTCTGATAAGCCGCCAAAAGAAATTGAAGGCATCGAGGAGAGAATCCGCTCCCGCCTTTCTTCTGCCCTCCCGGTAGAAGTCCAGCAGCCGGATCTCGAAACACGTATCGCTATCCTCAAAAAGAAAGCAGTCGAAAAAGATATCTATCTTAGCCCGGACGTTGTGAACCTGATCGCGAAATGCGTGAAAAGTAACATTCGTGAGCTCGAAGGCTGTCTCGTGAAGCTTGGTCTCGTGACATCGCTCCTGAAAGTCGATATCGACCTCGAGGTGGCCAAAGAACATCTGAAGCTGAACGAAGAGTTCGAGAACCAGAAAAACATCACTATCGACTCAATAGCTAAGACTGTTGCGGCATTCTATAAGATCCCGATTGGCGACCTACGCGGTAAAGCAAAGACAAAAGAAGTGGCACTTCCGCGCCAGGTAGCGATGTATCTCACTAATAAATTCATCAAACCTACACTCAAAGATAACGGCCAGTACTTCTCGGGCCGGGATCACTCCACAGTTCTCCACGCTATCAACACGATCAAGAATCGGATTAAGACCGAGTCGATCCTGGCGCAACAAGTCCTCGACCTCGAAAAAGCACTCTAATCTTTAATCTTTGAACATTTCTACAGAATTAAATGTTAACGGATTGTTTTCCACAAAACTTCTATCCACAATGTGGATGAAAATGTGGATGCGATTTCACTGATTCGTCTTGTTTATAAATCGATTTTTTTTTTGCCAAAGGCAGCATGAGGGTGAAGTGTTAATTGCTGTGGAAAACACTAACTTAAGGGCGACTCAAGATCGTGATATACGCACTACAACTTGTTAAGATTTTCGCGGGTAGTGGAAAACTTCAGGTTAATTTAAGGTTAACTGACAGGAATTACTCGCACTGCTCAAAAGTATCCACACTGTCCGGGCTAATAAGAATATAAGAATTAAAAAAGAATATATAAGAGCCTTTCTGGGGATTAAATAATCGATTGGACCTGAGCTTGATCATCTGAATGATAAAAGTTAAAACCTTGAATCACATCTAAGGAAATTTATGAAACTGATAATCCAATCACAGGTACTCAGAGAAGCCATCAATAAGGTTTTATCAGTAGTCGATAAAAAGAACTCACGTCCAATTCTTACAAACTGCTTACTGAAAGCTTCTGGAAATAAATTAGAACTGATTGCAACTGACCTGGAAGTCTCAGCTAAAATTATTCTTACCGCTAAGGTAGAAAAAGATGGCAGCTTTTGTATCAACAGCAAAAATATTGCCGAGATTCTGAGAGAGCTTCCCAATGATGAAGTGGTGATGAGTGTTGATAACACCAACCTTTTAAATCTCTCGTGTAAAAATATTAATTATTCACTTCTGATCACCGGCGCTGAGGAGTTTCCCCAGCTCACTTTCCAGAATCAGAGTTCAGAATTCCGCTTAAAAACAAAACAGATTTCTCATATCATCAACAAGACCTCACACGCGATTTCTACAGATGAAACAAGATTGTACCTTAATGGTATTTACTTCCAGTTGTCTGAGTCTAAGCTTCGGGCCGTTGCCATTGATGGTCACAGACTTGCCCTGTTAGATACTCATGAGTTTATCGGGGAAAATAAATTTCTGGTAGATGGAGTGATTATTCCGAAGAAAGGTATCAGCGAGTTGAAAAAAATTGCTGACTCTTATCCGGAGGATGAAGTTTCTATCTCCCTGGATGATTCGTTCATGTTCGTGAATGCACGAAATGAGTACTATCTTTCAATTCGTCTGATTGCCCGTGAATATCCTAAATATCAAACCGTAATTCCTGCGAAGACTACGAATCGCTTCCACATTGACCGTAATGCTGTTCTCAATGCCGTAAAACGCATCAGGATCCTTTCCAATGAGAAGACGAATGGGATTAAGTTCAATATCCAGAAGAACGAACTGATCATTTCTACGAATCATCCGGCCCTGGGTCAGGCTTCTGAAAATCTTCCAATCTCATACGATGGAAAAGCGACAGAAATTGGATTCAACGCTAAATATCTCATGGAAAGTCTTTCTGTTCTCAATGAGACAGATGTGACTTTCGAATTTAATAACGAACTTTCTCCCGTGGTAATTAAAGCAGAAGATATTCCTGAGTTTCTTGGCATCATTATGCCTCTGAAGCTGTAGTGGATGGATTTTGGAAAAATCAAAAAATTACAGACGCAAAATTTCAGGAATCTCTCAGCGTCTGTTTTTGAATTTAATTCCGGCATCAATTGCATCTTTGGCCAGAATGGAAATGGAAAAACAAATCTTTTAGAAGCGGTTTATCTCCTCACGAACAAAAAATCATTCCGTAAAAACACAAGTTATTCACAAATGATTGATATCGAGGGTGGACAACCTCAGATCATCATTCAATCCGCTTTTGAAAGAGAAGGCGAACTGAGTTCATACTCTCTTCGTATAGGTGAAGAAAGTGAGGAGAGATTTCTCAATAACACTCCGGAAAAAACGAAAACTCCCTCGACGTCTGTATTCATTAATCCCTTTGATTCATATTCTTTTCACACCAGCAGTACTTTTCGCCGTCAATGGATGGATTCGCACATCGGGCTGATTGATCGCGAATATAAGCAAATTTCAGGCAAATTTCTGAAAGCTATCAGGTTCCGGAATTCTGTCCTGGGAATGGGGGGAAGAAATGCTTCTAATCAGCTGCGTGCAATTGATGAGCAGGTAGCCGAGTTTTCCGCGATATTAACGGCAAAAAGATATGAATTTCTTAGTCAGCTAAACAAATTTATTACGCCTACTTTTAAGGCGGTTTTTGCTGAGGAAAATACTCTTCAGCTTGATCTCGACAGCGTTTTCGTCCATTGGGACGCAAAAAAGATTTTTGACTTTTATCGTCATCAGGAATCCAGTGACATAAAAGCGCAAATTACACAGGTAGGAATTCACAGGGACGACTTCATATTCAGTTTCAATGGACTCAATGCGTTTGAGTTCTGTTCCTTAGGCCAACAGAAAATGGCGTTTCTGAGCCTTATATTTGCCTATATAGAGCTTTTTCGGTATAAATTTAGCTCTTATCCCATTGTTCTCATTGACGACGTTTCGGGCGAATTGGATAGCCGGAGATGGAAAAACTTGATCGAGTATCTGGAGACAAAAAACTTCCAGGTTTTAATCACGACTGCCAACGAGAATTTTGGAAAAGAATTGGAACGGATACCCAATTCCAAGAAGTTTTTTATCGAACATGGGGGACTCAAGACCCCCGGCTAGGAGCCAGTGAATGAATCAAACTCCTGATTCTATTTCAAAAGTTAGTTCAGAGTACAACGCCAACCAGATTAAAATTCTCGAGGGCCTCGAAGCAGTTCGTAAGCGCCCGGGTATGTACATCGGTGATACCGGCATTCGCGGATTCCATCATTGCGTCTATGAAATTGTAGACAACGCTGTCGATGAAGCACTCGCTGGTTACTGTACTGAAATCAAAGTAGTTATTCACGTTGATAACTCGCTCACGGTTGTGGATAACGGCCGCGGAATTCCTACCGACATGGTTCCAGGCGAAGGCATATCAGCTGCTGAAATTGTTTATACGAAACTTCATGCGGGCGGAAAGTTCAATGAAGAAGGCGGAGCTTATAAGGTTTCCGGCGGTCTTCACGGCGTAGGTGCCTCAGTAGTGAACGCGCTTTCTAAGTGGGTTCGAATTGAAATTAAAAAACACGGAAAACTTCATCGCCTTGATTTCGCATATGGTGTCGCAAAAGAGCCTCTGAAAGTAATTGGTGATTGCGATCCGAAAGATACGGGAACAACTGTTACTTTCAAGTCTGATAACGAAATTTTTGAAGTTCACGAATATAACTACGACACTCTTGCGAACCGTTTCCGCGAAATGGCGTTCCTTAATAAGGGACTTCGTATTGTGATGAAAGATGAGCGTTCGGAAAAAGAAGACACTTTCCACTATGAAGGTGGTCTGTCTGAGTTCGCGGCTTATCTTAACCGTGCAAAAACTCCGATTCACAAAGATCCGATTTATTTCTTCCAGTCGCGCGATAATTACGAAGTGGAAGTGGCCCTTCAGTGGACTGATGGTTATTCCGAAACACTCACATCCTACGCCAACAACATCAACACACCCGAGGGTGGCGTTCACGTTTCTGGTTTTAAGACAGCGCTTACGCGCGTTCTGAATAATTACGCCAAAGACAACAATATCCTGAAAAATATCAAAATCACGCTTACGGGTGATGATATGCGAGAAGGTTTAACGGCGATTATTTCCGTGAAACTTACGAATCCTCAGTTCGAAGGGCAGACGAAATCAAAACTTGGTAACTCCGAAGTTGAAGGTATTGTGAACTCTCTCGTTGGGGACAGATTCAAAATTTATCTCGAAGAAAACCCGAACGTCGGGAAAATCATTCTTAAAAAATCAATTGATGCTGCTGCCGCGAGAGAAGCAGCCCGTAAGGCACGCGAACTCACGCGCCGAAAAACGGCTCTCGATTTCTCCGGTCTTCCGGGGAAAATGGCCGACTGCCAGGAAAAAAATCCTGAGCTTTGCGAAATCTACATCGTTGAGGGCGACTCTGCAGGTGGATCAGCTAAGCAGGGTCGCGACCGTCGTACGCAAGCCGTTCTTCCGCTCAAGGGTAAAATCCTGAACGTTGAGAAGGCCCGCTATGACAAAATGTTGGGTAACGACGAAATTAAAATGCTCGTCCAGGCGATTGGTACTTCGATCGGAAAAGATTCCTTCGATATCTCTCGCCTTCGCTATTACAAAATAGTGATCATGACCGATGCGGACGTGGATGGATCTCACATTCGTACGCTTCTCCTCACACTTTTCTACCGCCAGTTCCCGGAAATCGTGGAGCGCGGACATCTCTACATCGCCCAGCCACCTCTTTTCAGATACAAAAAAGGTAAGCACGAGCACTACCTGAAAGATGGCGGAGCTCTTGAGAATTATCTCGTTTCTAGTCAGCTTTCTGATGCAGAAATTGAAATAGATGGTGCCAACACTGATCTTGAAACGGCTAAAACTGCTGTTAATAAGTTCAGAAATTACAATCAGACACTCGAGAGTTATGACCGCCATTACGATGCTCTCTTCCTGAGAACTATTGTAGAAGACGGAACACTCACTGCCGACATGATGAAAGACCAGGCGAAGCTGAAAGTATGGGCCGAAAAGATCACTGCTAAGTTAATGGCAAACGATCATGTAAATCTCAAAAAATATAAGCTGAATGTTGAAGAAGACGTGAAGACACTTGGATACCAGGTGAAAATTCAGGTTCTTTCCGCCCTGAAAACGAAAAACTTCAAGATAGGTCTCCATTTTGCGGAATCATCCGAGTTTGCGGATCTCATGAACCAGTACGAAGGGATTAAGAAGTTTCTCAACGCGAAGATTGTCATGAAGAGCGGTGGAAACACTCATACTCATATCGGTCTCCAGAACTTCGCGGCCTTCATTTCAACTGAAGGACGCCATGGTGCTTATATCCAGCGCTATAAGGGACTGGGAGAAATGAACCCGGAACAATTGTGGGAAACCACGATGAATCCAGGCAACAGAACACTACTTCAGGTGAAAATCGAAGATACGATTGATGCCGATCAGGTTTTCTCTGTTCTCATGGGAGATCAGGTTGAGCCTCGTCGTGAGTTTGTGGAAACAAACGCACTTAATGTTCGTAACCTCGATATTTAATTTAAGGAAAGATTGAATGAGCGACGAAAACAAGAACGTACCAAATCACGGTAATATCACTCCACTCCTGATTCAGGATGAGATGAAAAACTGTTACCTCGACTATGCGATGTCAGTAATCGTTGGACGAGCTCTTCCGGATGTTCGTGATGGATTTAAACCGGTTCACAGACGCGTGCTCTTTGCCATGCACATGCTGAACAACTATCACAATCGCCCTTATCTCAAGTGTGCTCGTATCGTCGGTGACGTTATCGGTAAGTATCACCCGCATGGTGACTCTGCCGTTTACGGAGCTCTCGTTCGTCTCGCTCAGGATTTCTCTATGAGATATCCCGTTATCGACGGTCAGGGGAACTTCGGATCGATCGACGGTGATAACGCTGCGGCCATGCGATATACAGAAGCAAGAATGCACAAACTCACCAACGACATGCTTGGTGATATTGATAAAGAAACTGTCGATTGGCAGGACAACTATGACGGATCCCTCCAGGAGCCGACAGTACTTCCGACGAAAGTTCCGAACCTTCTCATTAACGGATCTGCTGGTATTGCCGTCGGTATGGCGACCAACATTCCTCCGCACAATTTAACAGAAGTGATGAATGGCCTCGAGGCACTTATTGAAAATCCGGGAATGACGGTTCACGAACTGCTTAAAATTATTCCGGGTCCAGACTTCCCGACTTCGGGTTCAATTATCGGTACTGCTGGAATTCAGCAGGCGTATCACACTGGTAAGGGTGTAATTCAGATTCGTGCGAAAGCCGAAGTTGAAGTGAAGAAAAATGACCGCGAGATGATCGTGATCACTGAACTTCCTTATCAGGTTAACAAAGCGAAGCTCATCGAAAAAATCGCTGAACTTGTGACAGAAAAAGCAATCGAAGGAATCTCCGATATTCGCGATGAATCTTCACGTGAAGGTATTCGTGTTGTTATTGATATCAAGAAAGGTGAACAGGGTGCCGTGATTCTGAATCGTCTGTACAAGCAGACTCAGATGCAGGTTTCATTCGGGATCATTTTCCTTTCGATTTATAACGGTCAGCCGAAGGTCATGGATCTCAAGGAACAGCTCCAGTGTTTCATTGAGCACCGTCGTGAAATCGTCATCCGTCGTACAACTTACGAACTCAAAAAAGCAAAAGAACGTGCTCATATCTTAGAAGGCCTAAAGATCGCCGTCGAAAATATCGACGAGATCGTGGCCATGATTAAGGCAGCTGAAGGTCCCGCTCAGGCGAAAGACCAGCTCATGCACAGATTTAAATTATCGACGATTCAGGCACAGGCCATTCTCGATATGCGTCTCCAGCGCCTCACGGGTCTTGAGCGCGACAAGATTGTTGCTGACTATGAAGCCATTATGAAAGAAATTTTCCGCCTCGAAGGAATTCTCGGATCAGAAGAAGAGATCAGCGCCATCATCAGAACAGAGTTCGCTGAAATCAAAGAGAACTACGGAGATGAGCGCCGGACAGAGATCATTGCTCAAGCCGATGAAATTCAGATGGAAGATCTGATCAAAAATGAAGAAGTCATCGTGACGATTACCCAGAAGGGTTATTTGAAGCGTATGGCGAAAGATACTTATCGCGCGCAAAAACGCGGCGGTAAAGGCGTGAAGGGTGCAGATCTCGACGAAGATTTCTACACTTCTATTTTCACAGCTGACACGCACGACACTCTGATGATTTTCACTGATAAGGGAACCGTGTTCTCTATCAAGGTTTATCAGATTCCGGAAGGCCAGCGTACGACGAAAGGTCGAAACGTTGTGAACATCATCAACGTTCCGGCCGGCGAAACAGTAAAAGAAATTATTACGGTTCCGAAAGAAGCCGAAGGTCACTTTCTGGTATTTGCTACCAAGCTCGGAATCGTGAAGAAGTCTGAACTCTCTGAGTATAAGAACATGAGACAGAACGGTCTCAAGGCAATCAAGGTTGTGGATGGCGACGAAGTTCTTGCAGTCAGAATAACTGACGGTAAGAAAGATGTTCTCCTTGCTTCTTCAGGTGGTAAGTCTATCCGTTTCCACGAAGATGACTGTCGCCCTCAGGGACGTGTGTCTCAGGGTGTGAAGGGCATGAGCATTGATGAAAATGAATATGTAATCGGTATGGAAGTGATTGATGATAAATCAGAAATCCTGACTGTTACATCTCGCGGATACGGTAAGCGCTCGGCCGCTGAAGAATATCGTAAGCAGTCTCGTGGCGGTAAAGGAATTCTGGCGATGAAACTCACTGAGAAAACCGGTGAAATCATGGCCATCCTCCCGGTCAGCGACAAAGACGATCTGATGATCATCACTGACAAAGGTCAGGTAATCAGAACGAAGATCTCAGGAATTTCTCTCCTCGGAAGAAACACTCAGGGTGTCCGTCTCATTAACGTTAAGCCTGATGAGAAAGTTGTAGCCGTTGAGAAAATTGCCGAATCAGAGGATGATGGATCCGATGGCGAATCTTCTGAAACACCAGTTCAGTAAACTTCTAATTTTCCTGTTCATCCTGGGGTGCGATTTCACCTCAGGATTGAACCGGGATATTCTCAATGCTCAGGAATACGTCGATAAACAAGAGTTCTCAAAAGCCGTTGAAATTTACGAACGCGTCCTGAAAAAAAATCCTTCGAAAGTCATCAAGACCAAAATCAATTACCAGATTGCGGACATTTGTTACCTCTATCTGGATCAACAGGTGAAGGCCCTGACCTATTATCAATTTATTGTTGATAATGAGGACAATCCCCTCTTCCAGGTTAAGGCACTCGAGAAGATTGCTGATATTAATTTCAGCTTCGCTAAGAATTATGAAGCTGCGATCAAGGCATACAAGACACTCATGTCTTTTAAGCCAAGATTTAAGCAATACGATTATTATTTTCTGCGTGTGGGCGAGGCCCATTTCGAAATGGGTCGTTACGACAAGGCCCGCGAGATTTTTAATCAGATCATCAATCAGCCGACGAACCCTTACTATGT
>JAYVHR010000228.1:0-2402 GCA_043771075.1 Bacteriovoracaceae bacterium | reverse complement strand
GGAGAAGTCCGGTTGAAAGACTGGATGAAAGTCTTCCTCCGCGAACTTTCTGCAGGACTTTCTTTAGGTCTCATCTTGGGAAGTGTCGGCATGATGCGGATCATGCTCTGGCCTACTCGCGAAAGCTTGTACGGGAAGCACTACGTGCTCATCGCTCTATCGGTGGGATTCAGTTTGGTCGGCATTGTGCTCTGGGGATCGCTCGCCGGTTCTATGCTCCCGTTTGTTTTGCGAAAGTGTAAGCTGGACCCTGCAACGGCATCAGCACCATTTGTCGCAACTCTGGTGGATGTCACTGGGCTCATCATTTACTTCACCATCGCGAGTCTCTTTCTTAAAGGCACACTTTTATGAGTTGGATGGAGGCATTAATTCTTGGTCTCGTGGAAGGAATGACAGAGTTCCTTCCGGTTTCTTCGACCGGTCATCTCATTCTCACGTCGAATGCGCTGGGAATTCCCAATAGTGATTTTCTGAAAGCGTTTGAGATTGTCATCCAGACCGGGGCGATTCTGGCCGTCGTCTTTATCTATGGAAAAGATCTTTTAAAGGACCGATCGTTAATCCTGAAAATGTCCATTGCCTTTATTCCCACGGGCATTCTTGGTCTTCTCCTTCACGGGATTGTAAAAAAATATCTCTTCACGCCAATGGTTGTTTGTTCGGCCTTGTTTATTGGCGGAATCATTCTACTCTTTCTCGAAAACCTGGTCGCAAGGGTCAAACAGCGTCCGTTTACCTACGTCAATTATCTCTCCCTGGGTTTTTTCCAGTGTCTTGCTTTTGTGCCGGGAGTTTCGCGGTCAGCGGCCACGATTCTCGGGGCAAGACTGATGGGCGGAACGCGGGAGGAGGCCGTTCGATTTTCCTTTCTTCTGGCGATCCCGACCATCCTGGCCGCATCAGCATATTCATTACTTAAAATTGATGTGAATTTCAGTCATCACGAAATCATTTCTCTCGTAATAGGTCTCATTTCTTCGTTCATCTTTGGATTCATCAGCGTAAAAGTTTTTTTGAAATGGCTCAATCATCAGACTTTCGTAATCTGTGGAATTTACCGGATCGTTTTCGCGGTCATCTATTACTTCGTCTTCATTAGAAATGTTTAAACGTTCAAGGCTCCTTGCCACACTCACTGTTCTATTCATCGTGAATTCTGCTGAAGCGGGAAGGCCATTGATCACGGATGATGCCGGAGTCGTGGCCCATAAGCAGGGACAGCTGGAAACATGGGGTTATTCAGATAAAAGGTCATTCCAGCATTGGGTATCGCCAACAATAGGACTTGGTCACTCGATCGAGATTTCTGCGTCAGCCGTTCAGGGAATCACCAATGTAAAAGGGGAGCGAGGTTACTACGCTCTTTCGGGTCCTATCCTTCAGAGTAAGGTAATGGTCTTTGAGACTCTCGATAACGGTACGCCTGGTCTCGCAATTGCCGGAGGAGTCATTCCTCCTTTTGGAAAAGGGCTCTTCAGATCTCTCTCATGGGAATATTATTTCTACGCAGCTCTCAGCAGTAAGGTTCTTCAGTCCGACAAACTTCTTCTCCACATAAATTTCGGCAGGCAAACCAGGAAGCAGCTGGATAATAGTCCTTCGGCACTCTTGTGGGGGGCCGCACTCGAATTCCAGACGATGAATAATCAATATGTTTTCGTCGAAGCAGCGAATGGCGAAGTGTATTCCCTTATTCCTGGGATTGCGTCGCAGCTGGGTATCCGTCACGAGGTCAAAGAAGGATTTCAATTAGACGGCTCGGTAGGGACGGGCCTCACCGGAAACCCTAGGCTTCCATTCTGGGTTACTCTGGGTTGTAAGTTTGTCACTGAACTTTGGGACTAGAGGCAAGTCATTTATATAGAAGCAGAAACCCTTTTTCCCAGAGGAGCTTCACCAGATCCTGGTCCTGAGTTCCTTTAATATTTTTCATTCCGAATTTCTCAAAAGTTTCAGGAGAAGGCACAAGGAAAGAATATTTTCCATTATCATCATTCCCTTTATCGGCCCTCTGAGTGAGATCAAAAAATTCCTGCGAAACTCCGAGTTCTTCTAAAAAGTTCATTTCCACTTTCATTTCTTCCAAAAATTTTTCCCGATAGGGATTGCTCTTGGCGATCATCTCGGGATTTTGTTTGACCAATGCATTGATGTTCCCATGGAAACCTACGACCCCCGATTGAATAATTCTCGAGGGAGAGCCGAGAAAAAGATAATTGGCACATGATGAGAAGCAGACTCCACTCACAATAGTTTTGGCGAAGTTATTTTTCTTCATCGCCTGAGCAATGCAGAGACCTTCGCTCACCGGTCCCCCTTGAGAGCGGACAATAAGAGTCTTTGTTTCCGCAGTCACAAGCGTCTTAAATTTATCGCAATCTCCTTGAACGAGATTTCCG
>JAYVHR010000227.1:0-3705 GCA_043771075.1 Bacteriovoracaceae bacterium | reverse complement strand
ATTTTTAACTATGATGAAGTGGCTGCACCCGTCGTAATTCCGGAACTCCTGAAGGGCCTCGATGTAAAAATGGCAGATATCCCCGACAATTATCTATGGCTAGCTCTCAGGAACGTTTCCTTCATCAATGAGACGCAAAAAGAATTCGGTTATATCTTCCTGGATCCCAACACGGTCTTCCTGAAGGATGAAGTGATGAAATCAGGGCAACTTTTCTGGGATAAGACCCACATGACGATTCATGGTCAGAATATTTTTGCAGAATGGCTGGCAGTGGAATTCCTGAAACTAAACTGAAGCCTTACGGCGCTTCTTTAATCTCACGGATACATCTGTATTTTGATCAAAGATTACTCTTTGCGGTCTCATCCAGGCAGGAACTTTTTCCTCGAGAAAGATTTTAAACTTCTTCCTGAATTCATTTTCTTCAATTCTACTGGAAACACGAACATGAACTGAGTTTCCGATGAGTTCATGTGGTTCGGCAGTGACCATGACGTCATCCATGCCTTCCATTTCCATCAGGAGTTCTTCGAGTTCAATGGGATGAAATTTCTTCCCGGCAACGTTGATGACATCATCGGATCGGCCGACAACCTTAAGTAAATTACCTTTGACCTGAATGGAATCCCCTGTGGCAAACCAGCCATTCAGAACTTCCTTTTCATGATTCAGATAAGTCACCATTGCCGACTCACTCTGTACTTCCAAAAAACCATCATTCTCACGCCATGGATTTATTTTTTCATCAAGCTGAAACCATGCCGGATCATCTGAGTGAACCACTGTCTTCAGTAATCCTATTTCGGACATGCCATAGATTTGCCTGAGTTCAGTTTTGGGAGAGAGAGCCTTGATCTTTTCCAGGATATTCTTCTGCGCCGGCTCTGAGCCGTAGGCAATGGACTGTACATTTATCAACTGAGAGGAATCCAGTCCGCCGGAGAGAAGCATGAGATTCAGGAATGTCGGAGTGACGTGAAGGAAATCAATCTTTTCCTTCACTAACAAATCAGTCACGATTGATGGGACGACATCGAGTCCCGGGTTCACCAGAGTTTTTCCATGTACCATGCACTCAAGCAGAATTTCAATTCCCGCAATTGAATCAGGAGGAAAAAAATTAACTGTCCGGTCAAAAGTTGGCGCCCGTTGACTGAATTTATCCAGGAACAATTCCGTCTGATGAAGTACAAATTTATTTTTCATTCCGCTTGTGCCGGATGTTTTCACGATGAAAGCTTCCTGCACGCCCTGTAGTTTGTCAGAAAGTTTTCCTTCACGGGAAATTGCAGGCTTCTTTGAATCAATGGCCCATAAATGCAGGGGCCCGGCAATTTTGCGGAAGTATTCCAGGAAATCATTATTCCTGAATTCCTGGGGAGGAAGCATGAAAACAACGTCGCCCCGGTGAAGGGAGGAGAGAAACCGAACGGCGGTCCTGAGCGAGCGGTCTGCTTCAATGACGACTATACCTGGTGGAAGTTCGCCGATCTCATTCGCGAGTTCTGTAATAAGAGTAAAAGTTTCTGCTTCATCGTGAAGTCCAGTTTCATCAATAAATTGGATGCCACAGATTTTCACTTAGTAACTGCTTCTTTTTTATCCAGCCAGCTGAAGAGTGTCCCGAGATTCCGGAAAGGACATTCCTCTTTAGAGAGAATGTCCTGGGTGGAAATCTTAATCGTCTTGCCGGTGATTTTTCTGAACTCGTCTTCGATGATAAATATGAAGGCAACCAGATTCAGAGAATCAAGGGCACTTCCCTTCCCGCCGAAAAGCGGCTGGTCAGGTTTCAGGTCAATGAGTCTTACTCCCGCGAGTTCAAAATCTGCCCGTTCGACCGAACTCTTGAGAACAAGTTTTATTTTTTCGTTCACTCGCCCGCCCGGATAATCCCAAGATGGGTTCTTAAAGATTCAACTCTGACTTTCATCGAGCCAAGGGCCTTCGTTTTCATCTTACCGAAATAGAGTCGGTATTCACCTGCAGGAATATTCACTGCAGTGATATGGAATGCGCCTGAGGATTCAACTTTATAAACAACCGATTTGTAATTGAAGCCCTTGAGATAAACGACCCACTCTTTATAATCCTCGAAGCCTTCAAAGCGTCCCGTAATGAGTGTCGTCTTGAATGCGCCATCGTCATGACGATTGGGATCAGAAACAGGTGCTTCTGCGCAGGAGAACAGGAGAAAAAAAACTCCCAGGAGGAATCCCGGGAGAAGTTTTTGAATGGTCATTAACGTAGGGCCGCCTGGGCAGCTGCAAGTCTGGCGATCGGCACCCGGAATGGTGAACAGCTCACATAATCGAGTCCGATACGGTGGCAGAATTCAACGGACTGAGGTTCTCCTCCGTGTTCGCCGCAGATACCATTATGAATCGCTGGGTTCGTTTTCTTTCCTTCAGTAATAGCGTGCTTCATGAGGAAGCCCACTCCATCCTGATCAATAGAAACGAATGGATCGCGGGGGTAGATTCCTCTCTGAGTATAAGTCGGGAGAAACTTTCCGGCATCATCACGAGAGAGGCCGAAAGTGGTCTGGGTCAGATCGTTTGTGCCGAATGAGAAGAATTCTGCTTCCTTAGCGATATCACCGGCCATGATACAGGCCCGCGGAAGCTCAAGCATCGTCCCCATCTTGTATTTTACTGTATGGTTCTTTTCTTTAAAAACTTTTTGAATTTCGGCCTTGCATTCTTTCTGAATAAGAGAATATTCACGAAGCTCAGATGTCAGTGGAATCATAATTTCCGGGATGACATTGAATCCTTCTTTATCACTTTCAACAGCGGCTTCAATGATCGCTCTCACCTGCATGAGATAAATTTCAGGATAAGTGATCGCGAGACGGCAGCCGCGATGACCAAGCATCGGATTGAATTCATGAAGTGCTTCGTTTCTTTCCTTAATCTGTTTCATTGTAAGATTAAGAACTGACGCCAGCTCCTGCTGATCTTTTTCAGCATGCGGAAGAAACTCATGAAGTGGTGGATCCAACAGACGGATATTGACTGGTTTGCCGGTCATTTCCCGGAATATTCCCTTAAAATCTGCCCGCTGAAACGGAAGAAGTTTGTCTAATGCCTTTTTCCGGTCTTTGTCATTCTCAGCAAAGATCATCTCACGAACAGCAAGAATTCTGTCTGGTGCAAAGAACATGTGTTCCGTACGACAAAGACCAATTCCTTCTGCGCCGAACTCGACAGCTGTTTTTGCATCTTCCGGAGAATCAGCATTGGTTCTCACGCGAAGGCGTCTCACGCCGTCCGCCCATTTCATGTATGTGGCAAAATCGGCAGTGATCTTCGCCTCGATAGTCGGAACAACACCTTCATAGACTTCACCGTTGGCACCATCGAAAGTGATGAAATCACCTTCTTTATAAACTTTGCCTTTCACTGTGAGTGTTTTTTCTTTTTCACTGATTACGAGTGCCGTACAACCGGCCACACATGGCTTACCCATTCCGCGGGCAACAACTGCTGCATGAGAAGTCATCCCTCCGCGCGCAGTGAGAATACCCGTCGAGGCCACCATTCCGCCAATATCTTCCGGAGAAGTTTCAGCTCTGACGAGAACAACTTTTTTTCCATTCTTGTGCCACTCTTCGGCAGCAAGAGAAGTGAAGACCATCTGACCTGAGGAAGCACCCGGTGAAGCCGGAAGTCCCGTTGCGATCAGAATCTTTTTAGCTTT
>JAYVHR010000226.1:0-2135 GCA_043771075.1 Bacteriovoracaceae bacterium | reverse complement strand
AGAAAGAAGAACGGGGAAAAGCAGTAGATGCTGCCAGTTGAAAATTTCCATGAACTGGTTAAGACCAACCATCAACAGACAAGAAATGATCACTCCTGCCGTCGCAAAGCGATTGATGAGCCAAAGAACTTGGCTCATTTCAGACTGAGAATTGCGTGTTTTGAGAAGAGCGAAAGTCAGCTGACCGCCGGCGAAAATACTGAAAATAACCGAGCTACTTGAGAGAGTTCCAAACACTGCGAAGTCTTCCGGGGTGAAAAATCGGACAAGAACAGGATAAAAAAGAAGACTCACGGCCTGAGCGCCGAAGTTACCGGAAACCATCATCAAAAAATTTTTCAACCTTACTTTCCGGGGATTCATGACTTCAGAGTAACAAGTTTTGACTGTATCATCGACACTTTTTGCTCTGCGCATTCAGTCATCTATTCAATGTTTTCACTTAGAATTCCCTGAATCTTCGGGTAACGTAATCTGATAAAATTATGAAAGTTCTGGCCATCGTTCCTTATTCAAAAAACTCCTTCCAATTTGCCTACCGGCAGATTGATGCGCTCAAATTGAAGGGGGTTGAGATCGAAATTTTTCACCTGAAAAACAGGATGAATCCCGTCGCTTTATTTCTTGAGTTCATGGAAATCAGAAAACTCATCCGGAAATTTAAACCTGAAGTTATTCACGCACATTATGGATCTGTCACAAGTCTTTTTGGGTGCCTCAATTTTGACATTCCTGTTGTCATTACCTTTCGGGGAAGTGACATCAATGTGAATCCGTCCCTCAGCTTTTTGCGAATGAAATTCGTGCATTTCCTCTCCCGTCTTTCCTCTCAGCTTGCCAGTCATGTCTTCTGCGTGAGCCAGGAAATTGCAGGAAAACTCACCTGCAATTCGGCCAAGATTTCTGTTCTTCCATCGGGTGTTGAAGACAAAGAATTTCTACCAATGCCGAAAGCTCAGGCGAGAGAAAAAATTTCGTTCACCAAAGACGAAAGAATTATTCTTTTCAATGCCGGCAGAAATCCGAACTTAAAGCGCCTGGATTTGGCCGAGAAAGTGTATCAATCTCTGAAACCAGAGTTCCCGACCCTCCGGCTTATCGTGCTCGACGGAATGACTCCGGCAGCAGAAATTCCGTTCTACATGAATTCGGCCGACGTCGTTCTCATGACCTCAGAGTCTGAAGGTTCTCCCAATATTGTGAAAGAAGCTGCGGCATGCGGCGTTCCTGTCGTGAGCTTTGACGTGGGCGATGTGAGTTCCATTCTCTCGGAAAGTCAGGTTTCGAAAGTCATAATTAACAGGAATTTCAGTGAGATGGTGAATGCAACCCGAGCGATTCTCCAATCAACTGCCGAAGAAAGACAGGGCTATCTCCCTGAGAAATACAGAGCTTCTTACATCACTACCGAAATTCTCAAAGTTTATTCCCGTCTCGCCTCACGTTCGTAATTGCTGACAGGCATCATCCATTAAAGTTTTGTAGCCGGAATTCCCTCAGTTTAGCTATGATGGCAGCCTCAAACTGAAGGTAAATATGTCTCGTAAAATCGCAGTCATCGGACTCGGATATGTCGGGCTTCCGCTCGCCATTGAACTGGCCCGAAAATTCGAAGTCACCGGCTTTGATATTTCTGAAAACAGGATCCGTGAATTAACGGATGGTAAAGATCATACGCTTGAAGTTTCAGGGCAGGAGCTTTCCTCCACCTCGATGAAGTTCTCTCATCGCTTAGAGGATCTGAAGACAGCCGATTTTTACATAGTGACTGTACCGACTCCCATTAATCAATACAAACAGCCCGATCTCGGCCCGCTACTTAAGGCCTCTGAGTCTGTCGGCAAAGTTCTGAAGAAAGGGGACATCGTTGTTTACGAATCAACGGTCTATCCAGGGTGCACCGAAGAAGATTGCGTTCCGGTTCTCGAAAAGTTTTCGGGATTAAAATACAACTTGGATTTCTTTTGCGGCTACAGCCCGGAAAGAATCAATCCGGGTGATAAAAAACATACCGTAACTAAGATCAGAAAAATTACTGCGGGATCAAATCCTGCAACCGCTGAATTAGTGGATTCTGTCTACGCGAGCGTGATTGAAGCGGGAACATTCAAAGCTTCCTCCATTCGTGTCGCTGA
>JAYVHR010000225.1:0-3575 GCA_043771075.1 Bacteriovoracaceae bacterium | reverse complement strand
ATGTCAGGTGCGCTCAGTCTTCTATCTTAATCGCGCCTAACATCTTGCCAAGACTCGTTTTAGGCTCCGCGTGGTGAGAATCTCTCTTATGGTTTGCTTGCGGATGTGAGTAAGTATTAGGTTTCTCTTCTGTGGGTTCATCCGCAACATACTCCGGATAAAAGGGAAGTTCCGACTTATACACGATGCGATCGAGGTGTTTCACGAACCCTGACCAGTGTCCGGTTTGTGAGTCAGTCTTCTTCACAATCTCGAGTGAACCCATCTTCGAATCCATGAGATCAATCAGGTGTACCAGAAAGGCTTCGGACGTTTGCGGAATTTTCGGCGAGCCGTATTCGTACTCTCCGTGATGAGCGAGAAGGATGTGCTTCAAGTGCATCTTCGTATAGTGAGGAAAGTTTTTAATCTTATATGAGTAACGGTCGACGATCTCGAGACCTTTCACGAGGTGGCCCACGAGCTTCCCTTCTTCCGTGTACTCAACATTCATTCCATCAGTGAGCTCGTAAATTTTACACAGGTCATGAAGGATGCAACCGGCAACAACATAGTTGTCATTCACGCGGTAATGCTTCGAGAGTGTGATCGCGAGTTCCGAGCACGAAAGAATATGTTCGATGAGGCCCGATCTGTAAGCATGGTGAATGGTCTTCCCTGCCTGCCAGGTCTTGAGACGTCTCGCGATTTCCCCGTCAGTAATGATATTGCGGAGAAGATCACGGATATAGACGTCAGTCAGCCCGTCAACGATCGCGAGGAGCTTCTTATACATGACTTCGGGATCTTCTTTCGCTTTCATCTGGAAATCATCGAGGTTAACTTCCGACTGAGCGAGTTTCATGATCTGCGTGACGATAAACTGCTTTCTGCCCTGATAAAAATTGAGCTTCCCCTTAACGCGCACGAAATCACTCTTCTGAATGCCTTTCTCCACTTCCGGGGAGTAATTCCAAAGACGGGATTCGAGGTCGCCAGTGGCGTCTGAGAGAATAATGTTGAAGTATTTCTTCCCACTTTTGTCTTCGAGACAATTGATGATCTTCACTAGGAAAACAGACTCAAATTCTTCTTTTCCCTGGAGGTCGGAAACAAATAACTTCTTCATGTGGGAGTACTCGCGTCAAGTGGTGAGAATGAGGTTTTATATCTACCCCTATTCAAGTGAATCCGCTACACAAAATCAGAAACAAGGAGTATATCTAAACCGTTAAAATGTCTTCGTTTTTGAACCATATTCGATATCACGTCGGTGACATGAGGAGTCTTATGAAAACAGTAAAAGTTGGTGTGAACGGTGTAGGAAGAATCGGAAGAACAATTCTTCGCGCTTACTTTAATCGCCTTCAGGCAAATGCGAATACGAATATTGAAATCGTTGCCATTAACAACCCGGGCGATCCGCAACCCTACATTCATCTCCTCAAACATGACTCTCTTCACGGGCATCTGAAAGGTGATTTTTCATTTGATCAGGAATCGCGCACGATAAGCTACAACGGAAGAAAAATTAAATTCTTCTCTCAGAAAGATCCAGCTGAACTTGACTGGTCTTCAGTGGGAGCGGATGTCGTAGTCGATTGTACCGGAATCTTTAAAGATAAAGCGAAACTCGGCCTTCATATGAAAGGCACCGTGAAAAAAGTTATCATGTGCGCTCCGGGAAAAGATCTCGACGGAACTTTCGTGATGGGAATCAATAACGAAAAGTATGATCATTCAAAGCACCACATTATCTCAAACGCTTCGTGCACGACAAATTGCCTGGCACCGGTGGTGAAAGTTCTCCATGAGAATTTCGGGATCGTGAATGGTCTCATGACAACTGTTCACTCATACACTTCTGATCAAAATCTTCTCGATAATGCTCACGATGATCTTCGTCGCGCGCGCGCAGCGAACCTTTCCATGATCCCGACTTCTACCGGTGCCGCTAAAGCTCTCGGTGAAGTGATCCCGGAAATGAAAGGCAAGCTTGATGGATATGCTGTCCGCGTTCCGACTCCGGACGTTTCGATGGTCGACCTGACAGTTGTCCTTGAGAAAAAAGCCACAAAAGAAGAAATCAATGCGGCGATGAAGAAAGCTTCTGAGGGAAATCTCAAAGGCATTCTCGGTTATACAGAAGAAGAACTTGTTTCCATGGATTTCATGGGAACAACTGAATCTTCCATCCTCGATTCGAAACTGACGAACGTGATTGGTAACACTGCTAAGATCGTTAGCTGGTATGACAACGAAGTTGGTTTTTCAAATCGCGTGATTGATCTCGCGAACTTCATCGGCCAGAAACTCTAAGGATTACCTATGCTGCTCAAGACACTCGAGTCCGCCGAACTCAAGGGAAAAAAAGTTCTCGCCCGTTTTGATTTTAACGTTCCTCTTTCCAAGACTGACCCGAAAACCATCACGGACACTTCCCGCATCGACATGGCCATTCCTACCATCCGGATGATTCTCGAAAAGGGAGCTTCAAAGCTCACTATGATCAGCCATCTCGGACGTCCTGACGGAAAGGTCGACCCTAAGTATTCTCTTGAGCCAGTGGCCGTCTATCTCGCGAAGAAACTCGGCATTGATGTCATTCTTTCTGAGAGTGCCATCGATAATGGCGTAAAGAATCTTCTCCAGCTCCCGGAAACAAAGATTGTCCTTCTTGAGAACATCCGCTTTCTTCCGGGTGAAGAAAAAAACGATATGGATCTCGCTGAGAAACTTGCCCAGTATGGTGATTTTTATGTGAACGATGCTTTCGGTGCCGCTCACAGGAAACATTCATCTACTCACGCGATCAATGCGTTCTTTAAAAACCGCACTTATCCAGGCCTTCTCATGAAAAAAGAGATTGAATCCCTGAGCGCACTCCTTGATAAACCAGCGAAGCCTTTTGTTGCTGTGATTGGCGGAGCGAAAGTTTCGGATAAAATCAAGACTATCGAAAAAATGCTCGTCCTCGTTGATACTCTCCTCATTGGTGGAGCGATGGCCTATCCATTTCTCAAGGCCAAGGGAATTGAAGTCGGTAAGTCACTCTGCTCTGATGAAGATGTGGCACTCGCCAAACAACTTCTCATGGCCGATCGTGGGGGAAAAATCCAGCTTCCGAAAGATCATGTGACTTCACTTGAATTCGGCGGAACACCTATTCCATGTGCCGGTAACAGTATTCCATCGGATCAGATGGGCCTCGACATCGGACCACTGACAATCAAGTCTTATAGTGAGCACCTGAAAACTGCGAAAACAATTTTCTGGAATGGCCCGATGGGACTTTTTGAGAATGAAAATTTCGCGAAGGGCACAATGTCCGTTGCCCATACGATTGCTGAAACCAAAGCTTTCTCAGTTGTTGGTGGCGGTGACTCAGTCGCGGCTGTTCAGCAGTCAGGCGAAGCCGATAAATTCTCGCACGTCTCAAGTGGCGGCGGAGCAAGTCTTGAGTTCATTGAACGCGGACAACTTCCAGGCGTTGAAGCCCTCAAATTCGGAGTGTGATGATGAAAAATAAACTCATGATAGCCAATTGGAAGATGAATAACGTGGTTCTTGATTGCGTGCGCTTCATGGAAGAATTC
>JAYVHR010000224.1:0-3970 GCA_043771075.1 Bacteriovoracaceae bacterium | reverse complement strand
TAATTCTTCTACGTCACCTGGAGTGCCCTCAGATTTTTCAAACATTCGATCAATATATTCATCCGGCATAGGACGGTCTTTTTTTCTCCCCAGCGACCGGTACTCGTCAATTAACAGATGCCGGGTGAGGACAAAAAACCAGGGGAGAAATGGCTGCCCTTTGTAGAGATCACGCTTTTCATGCAGATGGCGCCAGACTTTCTGGTAAAAATCATCGACTTCCGAATCCCGTAATCTTTTTCTGATGAATCCATAGATCATCGGAGAATATTTTTCGTAGAGGCGGTTAAACGCTTCTTCACTTCCCTTCTGGTATGCAGTCATCAAACTTTCGTCAGTCATGGGTTTAGCTTCTCATCACTTTCTGGAAATGTCGCCGGCTTCGTATCCTGCCCAAGTGATGATTTTCCGGATCTCTTCGTCAGAGAGATCTTTTCCTTCAAGGTGAACGAGTTTTTTATCCAGGTCTACGTGGATTTTATCCACTCCAGCTTCCGAGAATTTTTTCTCCAGACCCTGAGCACACATCGAGCAGACCATGCCTTTCACGTTCACCGTGGTTTCAGCGGCAAAGGCAGAAAGAGCAAAAAAGACGGTCATCAAAATCAGCATTTTCATAACAACTCCTTAGTAATGAACCATCAGGTTCAGCATCCAGTCTCCGCGGGTGGATGAGCCCACCTCCCAGAGCACATTATGATAAAAGAATCTAAGCATCGGTGTGATCATGACGGTGTCTTCCACGTTGTGGATGACCATTCCCTGGACCATGAACCAGATCTGAAGTTTATCAAAACCGGTCTTCACGGGCGAAAGCCCGACTCGTCCCTGAGTGACATAATAATCCTGATAACGTGGTCCTTCGAAACGAAGATGTTTGATCGAAGTATAGAGAACGCGTGTTTCCCAGTCGGCTTCAGCGCCATAATTGTAAATTTCTTTCCCCACTCCTCCATGGAAATAGAGATTGGCCTGGGAGTCATCGCCGTTGTGTCTTGCGACCAGCGAATTGAACTTGAGCAGCCCCACATCCACTTTATCGAAACGGTCATGCTCAACTCCCACGGCGAAACGATTGGTGAAAGAATAAAGGACATAGTTGTTAGAATATTTCGCCATGTTCGACGAATTGATGGCCCATCCATCCTTGTAAATCACAGGGTGGGAGAAGGCCTTGAGAGAGA
Source organism: Bacteriovoracaceae bacterium (assembly GCA_043771075.1). Classification (GTDB taxonomy): domain Bacteria; phylum Bdellovibrionota; class Bacteriovoracia; order Bacteriovoracales; family Bacteriovoracaceae; genus Peredibacter. The sequence goes on along the minus strand of JAYVHR010000224.1, from coordinate 2,786 downwards.
CAATCATGAAGACGAATGTGAGAAGGGCTTTCATGCCCCTAAGACGAACGAGGCTTCAGTTTTGTGACAGCTTACTGAGGAATGGCGGCGGGAGAGACACGCTTGAAATTCATCCAGATCTGGGACTTCAGAAACTCAATATCAATCCCGATCTTTTCACTCGCCCGCAGATAGATATCGTAAATATCCAGATGCTTCTGGGAATCAGTCTCCAGAAAAATCTGTGACAGGGGTATCGTCGGAAGAAGATCACGGATTTGTGTCGAATTATCAATCGAGATACCGAACGAGAAATAACTTTCCGGATGAAGACGAAGAAGGTCTTTTACGAGTTCTTCATTCCCTCGGAAATCATGAAAAATCCAGGGAGTCTTCGGCGGATTTTTTTTCATGATATTGAGGAAGTCAGCGCCACTTCTCACGTTATGGATAATCATCGGGAGACCGAAGTCATCGGCGAGCTCCCGGTGCCAGTGGAAAAGCTCCATCTGATACTCGAGAGTTTCCGGATAGACGCGATCAATTCCGGTTTCACCGATTGCCCACAGCCGCTTATCGCGCACGAGGCCCATGAGGTGATCCTGAAGCTTCATGATCTCGGCACGGGTGAAATCTTCCGGCCACCAGGGGTGAATGCCGGCGGAATGATATGTACTATTTGTTTTTTGAAGCGTGAGTTCTTCCATCGACAGACATTCAATAGCAACAGCGCCCTCTAAGTGAGAGCGCCGGTGACTATGAATATCTAAATAGGGAAGTTGATCCAAGAATTACCAGCACCAGACCGAATGAGAAACCGAGTTGATTCTCACTTCAGGAGCAGAGAAACGTGGGTAGTAAGTGCGGTAGAGAGAGCCACGGGGCCAGATATATTCATGTATCGAAACTGAGTCAGAAGAATTGTCTGAAAGGTTCATGTAAATCTGACCAGAACATCTGACCTGCATGTCAGAATTGTTCCAGGCATCAAGAGTAACAGTGCGACCGTTATTCCAGACATGAGGAAAAACAGAATTGGCCACTGCGGCAAATGAGACCAGAAATAGAGCGATAATGATGAAAGTCTTTTTCATGGAAAACTCCTTTTTTCCTATTTAACCTCGACTGAACTCCTCCCGTCTACTAACCTCCCCATTATTTGAGGTGAACATGAATATTACCCCTGCTGACATTGAAGAATACTGCGTATCTCATTCGAGCATCCCCTCCTCCCACGCGAAAGAAATTCAGGAGTATACGAAGAAGAACGTCCACGGCAGCAATATGCTGATTGGCGAGATGGAGGCTTCGGTCCTGCGCTTCCTGATTTCTCTCGGAGGAGTCAAAACCGTGGTGGAATTCGGGACGTATACCGGTTATTCCGCCCTCGCGATGGCCGAAGCCTTACCAACGGAAGGGAAAGTCTTCACGATCGATATTAATAAAGAGACCACAACCCTCGCCCGTTCTTTCTGGGACAAATCCCCTCACGGAAAAAAAATCCAGCTAATTTTGAAACCGGGACTTGAGGCCGTTCAGGAACTCACCGGGAAATATGATCTGGTTTTCATCGACGCCGATAAGAACAATTATTCCCACTACCTCGACTGGGCACTCGCTCACCTTTCAGAAAATGGAATGATCGTGGTGGATAATACTCTGTGGTCCGGAAAAGTTCTCAATTCTGATGGCGAAAAACAGACTGAGTCCATCATCGCTCACAATCTCAAGGCAAAAAATTTAGCGGGATATTCGAAAGTTCTGCTTCCGATCAGAGACGGAATGTTTTTGATTAAAAAGGACCGGGCATAAACCCGGTCCAGAAATTTCTTAGTAAGCGTTTACGTAAGACGTGACTGATGTCCGGTAATTTCCGGCAGCATCGTACGCGCGGGCGTAAACAGATTGACCCGAACCATTCACCATTCTGATACTGCAGCTATAAGGTGCTGTGGTATCAGTGCACTTGAGATTTCCTCGGTAAAAGAAGTTTACTTTCGTCACACCCACATTATCAGAGGCTGAAGCAGTGGCCGTGAAATATGTGTAGCGTTTGATCATCGCACCATTGGCCGGACTCGTGAGTGTTATCACCGGCACTGTTGTATCACCCGTGGTCGGAGTTGTGACACTTTGACTTGTGATGGTCACCGTTTTTGAGTTCGAAGTTCCACGGTCGTCCGTCACTGTGAGCGTGGCGGAATACGATCCGGCATTGTAAGTGTGAGTGGCGTACGCACCCGTCGCTGAAGAGCCATCGCCGAAGGTCCAGTTGTAGGAAAGGATCGTTCCATCCGGATCATAAGCTGAGGCCGCATCGAAGGCGACGTACAATGGTGCTGCTCCGGAATAGTTATTCGCCGTAAAATTGGCAACCGGAGAAGCATTCGAATTATACGGGTCATGAACCAGTGAAACTGTCGCAGTTGATCCGTCTGCAGAAACCGGGCCCGCCAGTGCGGCACTCGCCTGAGTACTCGTCACCTGATCCATCAGGATAAAGCTCTTGAGAGTGGCCGCACTTCCGGCAGCTGTATCACCGAGTGAAAGATAAACTTTATTCTGAAGCGTTGAAGAAATCGGAAGATCAGAAATATCCAGAACGAATGTGCCATCTACCGGAGTTGTCGTGCCGCTAAAAGACATCGCTCCACCTTTGTTGAAAAGTGCGAACGGATTATATGTGTTGGTCGCTGAAGTGTAGCCCATGTCGGAGTTACCAAAATTCACTGACAGCTGATTTCTGAGAGCATGATTAACCGTAAACTTTGCGAGATACTTTGGTTGATAAGGAGCACCAGCAGTTG
>JAYVHR010000223.1:0-2059 GCA_043771075.1 Bacteriovoracaceae bacterium | reverse complement strand
GAAGAGCAGCGGAACAGATCCGACCTGCGAACATTGATCGGTAATCATGTTATGACCGATGCCGAATTGCGCGCTTCGATCGTTGAGTCCCAGAGAATTGCCGGTGACCTAGTCACACCCCAGCTGCGCGAACGCCTTCAGCGTGGAGATAATATTCAGACTCTGGCGTGGGATTTATTCATTCTTCGTCCCAACGAAAAACAAAAATATAGCTGCAGTACACCGGAATGCAGGACAGGTCTTACCCGCGAACTTTCAACTCAACTCGTGCCCGCTCTCACCAGGTTCGAAGAAAATAATCAGCGTCAGGATTTCGTTGATCAACATCTTCCTCAATGTCTTTCGGCCTTCATACAATCAGCTGTCAGGGCACCCGAAAGTGAGGCGATGATAGCTTCAATGCCCGCGATGCGGGAAAGATATATCACTTCAGCGCTGAGTGGCCTCAGTGATCACTCTAAAGATGCTTTCAGAAAATATCTGGAAGATGAGATCGAATACTCCACGAATCTCTCTCAAAATCCCCGCACCAGTCTTGATTCCAGCTTTGAAGAAGCAGGTAGACCCTATCCTCCGGCCGGGATTGAAATCCTCCAGCGGGATGCATTTTTTTCTACTCAGAAAGATAAAATGAATCCACTTTTAGGTCTTGATGCTTGTGCCGGTCCGTCTTTTTTCGAATCCGATGCTTTCTCTCCCAATCCTGCCATTATTGAAGGCGACAGCGACGGAAACACAAAAATACTGACTGACCCCAATCGCAAAGATCGCATCAGTCTTTCAGGTTTTAATTGCGCTCATCCGGATTTAGGTGAGGGAGTTTTTCTGCATGAACTCGGACATGCACTTGCCTATGTCATGAGCCACGACAGACTCAGCACCAGTAGCCGGGAGACCTATGTCAATCTCAGGCAATGTATCCGAAACGCCGGGCCCGACCTTCCTGGAAATGATAGATTTCCCGGTGACAGAATTGCGACGGAAGAAGATATGGCCGATTTTCTCGCGGCGAAAGTTACGACGACATCAGCGCATCCATCCAGTTGCCAGCTCATTACGGAGAACAGCCTGATGGTCATGGAGAACCTTCAGACTGATCATTCCCCGGCCACCGTAAGACTTCTCAGAGACGCCAGAGCGCGTGGACCTCTTCCACCGGCCTGTCAGCCGATCTATACGCAGTATCATTCTCAGTTCCGGGCGGAAACATGCCCGCAATAATCCTTCTATTCTGTCTCAATCTCTTTGCCGGAACTCTTGTCAGTTCGGCGCCCAAATTCGATCTCCGCTGGGATAACAAAACAATTACCTATAGAGATGAAGTTTTCTACGTTCAGTTCCACAAGAGAAAGTGCAACGAAATGATGTTCGCTCACTTCCGGAAGATGATGGATGCTTTTCCCAAGGGTGAATACCTGCGGAAGGGTAAAGGCGAGATCAATTATGTCTGGAACGGAAAGCAGTATCATGAGCCGCTGACTTCCCAGAGACGGAAGAATTTTAAATTAATTCCGCTGGAGCTCCGTCGCATGAAACTCGAAAGTCAGCTCGCCTGTCAAAAATAGGCAGTAGGTATTACTTCAGAACTTTTTCAGAGAACCGGTAAAGGCACTCATTCGCTGAACACGTGATCATGTAGTGAAAGATGTTGGTCTTGCGGCCATTGAAATCAATTCCCTCGTCGAATTTGCCTGAACGGAACGAGCGGCTGTCGTTTCCATAGGGAAAAGCTTCAAACATGCTGGCAGCACCAGATGAAGTCGTGGTGCGGATTTCGTCGTAGTTCTTTTCAATTTTCTGGTGGTTGATATCGATATTAATCGTGCAGACAGTAGTTGAAGGAACGGGGGAATCGTCAAAATAATCATTCACGCATTCAATGCTGAAAGCGTCGGACTTTCTTGGGAAAACTGTTGTGACCCTTTTTCCGCCGGAGAGTGAATCGAGATTGCGGTCAACCACATTGTCAGGAAGTTTTGCCATCAGATGACCGAGTTTAATCTGATCCCAGCCGTCGATCACAATCTGTGATGCGTGAGCAGTACCGATCATTAAAAAT
>JAYVHR010000222.1:0-3842 GCA_043771075.1 Bacteriovoracaceae bacterium | reverse complement strand
TTAGTTCCGTTGTACTTCGTCGAGTTGAGTAAGTTGTAAATTTCCCCGAGCGGAATGTAGTCGCCGTAGCCTTTCACCCGTGAATGAACTTCACGCATGAGAGTCATGTTGAGAACACTTTCAAGGATGCGCAGATAGCTCGTCGCTGTTTTATTCATGTCCTGAACAAAAACACCTTCCGCCCACATGATCTGTTTCTGGATAAGGGCCGGGAGCTTCTTGAAGTTTTTCTGCGGAATTGTATACGTCACCTTCTCGCGGTTTTCCCAGCCTTCCATGGATTTTGAAATAAGCGGGTTTTCCACAACAAGACGTTTCTTATTCTTGTACTTTGAGAAGTAGTGCTCAGTCGAGCGGTCTTCCACGATGAGCGGGAAGCGGACAGCACCAGTTGTTGGTGTGAGCGATTTTACATCCGTGCCCGGATAGAAATGGTTCTTGATTCCGAGTTCAGCGATTTTTGATTTGGTCGAGGCCTGATCAGCGCACACTAGATCCATGTCGACGATCTTGAACCAGATTTCCACTTCTTCATTATCGTAGACTGAAAGTGTGTCTGATTTATTTGGACGCTCAGTTGTCACTTCATCCACTTTCGCAATCCAGAGGTGAGTGAAGTCTGAGATGAAGAGAATTGTTTCTGAACCTGATTTTTTATTCTGCTCAACGACTTCCTGGAAGTTCCCAACATTAAGTGGATCAAGAGACATGGTCTTCTTAATTTTGCCCCACCACAAATGCGACATATTCCCTTTCAGCTGATGATAAAATTCATGTGCCTGCGTGGGGTAGTCGATCACTGGCTTAATCAGTGGATTGAAGACGACATAAAAATGGAAAGTCGACAGCATAGAAAACCCCTTAAGGAAGATAGGTTTATTATCGTCACAAACCCCTGATCCCTTGATGGGAATTCATTGCCTAGCATTGAGTTTCAGAGGGTTGGAAGACGCATTAATAACCCCTTAACCGTAATTCATCCGCAAGCGGCCCGTGCCGGCCCCGTGGGCAGGGTGAGGAGGGAAGAACCACAGTATTCTTGTCCCAATTTTCCATGGAGGAATTATGAGAATGACATTGATCCTGGCCGTGCTCTTTGCGGCCTCTTGTTCCAGTAAACATAAGCATCCGGCGACCGATGCTGAGATGACTGAGGCGATGAAAACAAATGAAGCTCAGGCCGTTGTCCAGAACATGCTGACGGGAAGTGAAACCAAAGACTGGAAAAAGTTTGAAAAAAGTTTTGCTTCAAGAACACTCTTTTTCCGGCAGGAACCACTTCTTCTGAAACCAGAAGAAATCTCTCACCTCCTGAGACCATCGCAGAAATATTTCGATGCGACCAAAGCGACACTTTCAGATTTTAAACTCGAGGAAGTTCAGGGACGTCTTTTGGGGACAGGGAAATTCTCGATTAATTTCTGGAAACATCGCGGACTCGGCAGCGATGTAGCAACCAATGACAGCAAAGTGGCCTTTGAATTCACGCGCGAAGGGGGCGAACTCAAAATTATGAGGATGCAACCGATAGACTCCAAAACTTCAGGTGATAAGGACCTGCTGAAAACGGCGTTCGCCAAAGGGAAAACCGATCTCAGGTACAGAGTTGAGATTGTGAATTTTTCCTCGAAAAACGGTAAGATGATGCGCGGCTGGCTTTATCATCCCTTTCAAGTAGTTCACGACGTGGTGATCATGAACGGGAACGTCGGAAATATTAAAGAACAAGGTCCCCTCGCCTACGCGCGACTTCTCGCCAGCCGCGGGATCGCGACACTCATTTTTGACTTCGTGAACTTCGGCGAAAGCGAAGGTCTGGTGAGAAACCTCGAAGATCCAGGTCAGAAGATTGATGATTTCCGTGGAGCAGTTGATTTCATCGCGAATAAACATGTTTTTGCCGCTGCCAGGATCTCACTTGCGGGTCTCGGATCAAGTTCTGAGTACATCGCGGCCGAAACTGCGAGCGATAGTCGTGTTGACCGCTTACTTATGATCGCTCCGTTTTTCCACGGACGCACTGTGGAAAGTCAGCAATTCGAAGCGGGCAGAAAACTCTCGGATGCCAGACAGGCCAATCACCAGTTTCAGCAGGATGGAGTGCTGACTTATGTTCCCGTTGTGAGCTTTGCTGACAACAATGCCGTGATCACTTCAAACTCGGCATCGGATCTTGATTACTATTTAAATCCTGAGCGCGGGAATATTCCCCAGTGGCAGAACCAGTTTGCGACAATGGGATGGAGTCCGTGGATAAATTTCGATGCGACAACTTCGGCCCCAAGAATTCGTGTGCCGACGCTTGTGATTCATTCACCGTCGGGCCCCTATGCTGAAGGTGTTCTGGATTTTATTTCTCACATGAGAACGAGGCCCGAAGTCCATGTCCTGAGTGCTTCGCCGTATGATTTCTATGATCGTCCGGAGACAATGAATCAGGTGGTGGAAATCGTGGAAGACTTCCTGAATCCGACGTCTACCGATACCGAAGTCACTTCTTTATAATTGTTTGATGATGTCGGGGAGGAAGTTTACATCTTCTCCCCGGCATTCTTCGTTAGTACAAATCTTGGTGACCTTGCAGCCTCTCGCCGGATCATCTATGTAATCCTCTTCTCCCCGAACGAGAATTCCTTCCACTTCACCAGTGACAGTATTGATAACCGCCGAGCCGGAGTTACCAGCAAACGTATCAAGGTTCGCGGTGAACCAGTGAGTATCCAGGGCCCGAACGTTGGCACCGTCGGCGATTTTTGTCGGAAGCCCGGATGGATGACCGATCACCATGACTGGAGTTCCCGGGGTAATAGTTCCGGATTTACGGAATGTGAGAGGAGTTCTGTCTGTGACGTCACGATCAAGTTCAAGCACGGCAAAGTCTTCAATGTCATCATAGTGCTGAGAGATAACTTTTTTGCAGGTGTAAACGTTCTTCGGAGTTGTCGTGATTCTCGTCTGATCTTTTGCTGTTGTAGCGTAATCAAACACCCAGCGGAAGTTTTTGCAGTCATTGGGATTTCTAATACAGTGACCTGCTGTCACCAATGTTCTCTTACCAACCAGGAATCCCGAACACATTGCCACTGTATTTTGTCTGGCGAATTTTTCGGTGTCACAAATCCCGCGATCAACCAGAGTCATCGTGCGGAAAATGACATCCTTCCCGACAGTTCTCATGAAAATAGTCGGCACTTTCGCTGCTGTTGCCCGCGCGTACTGAACATATTTCGGATTGGTTTCCTCGTAGATATCGCGGCGATTATCCTCGCCGTAAATGACATCAGGAGTGTTGGCAAATGCTTGAAGGCTCATGAGGAGGATTATAATCATTCTGGAAACATACCGCAGGGATACACGATGTGGCATGATGCGGCCTTTATGTGATAAAGTTTGAGCATGAGAGCTTCTAAAATTGTCCGCTTGATTATCTTCCTGAATATCGCCGTCTTCATCGCCTGGTCGGCGACCGCCTATACCGGCGGGCTCAATTTCATGATGGAGAATTTTCTCGTGAGCTGGGAATTGTTAAGCGAAGGTCGCTTCTGGACACTCATTACTTCAGCCTTTTCTCACAATGCGGTCTTTCATATTGTGATCAACATGTTTGTCCTGCGCGGCTTCGGCACCATCATGAGTGAAGAAATGGGAACGAAGAAATTTGTTCTTTTTTATCTTCTCGCCGGAATGGGTGGATCCCTGGTTCACTCACTTGTATCAAATTTCTGGATGCATGAGCCGGCCCTTCCCGCACTCGGTGCCTCCGGTGCGATTGCCGGAATCATTCTGTATTTCAGTTTTCTCTTTCCCGAAGAAAAAATTCTTCTCCTCGGACTCATTCCTGT
>JAYVHR010000221.1:0-12996 GCA_043771075.1 Bacteriovoracaceae bacterium | reverse complement strand
GGATCTTTCAGTCCGTGCAGAGCTTTCGAGAACAGATCTTTAGCGTCGATGATCTGGATATTGAGATTGGTTTTTTCCATCAGAAGCTTAATGTGATGAAGATCCTGCGGGCGAAGAAGTCCGTTATCGACGAAGAAACAATAGAGATCGTCTTTGAGCACTCTTTCACAGAGAGTCGCTGCAACGAGAGAATCCACACCACCGGAGAAAGCGCAGAGAACTTTCTTCCCCTGGACGGCCTTGGCATCTTCCAGAGAAGTTTCGAGCATGGTCTTCGATGACCAGTCCGGTTTAAGAGCGGCGATATTATTTAAGAAGAAACTCAGAACTTCTTTTCCATGAATCGTGTGATGAACTTCGGGATGAAACTGAAGCCCGATCACAGGACGGTATTCATGCTTGATCCCGGCGGTGAGACCGTTTTCACTCTGTAGAATGAGTTTGAAATCTTTCGGAAGAACACTCAGGTGATCCGAGTGACTCATCCACACATCACTTTCGGCCGGGCATCCCGGAATAAGAAATCCGGGAACAGTTCTCATCTTAGCGAGACCGTATTCGCCCTGAACACCCTTCTCCACTTTGCCTTTGAAATATTGACCCATGATCTGCATGCCGTAGCAAATGCCGAGGATAGGAAGTTTCTCGTCCTGAAAAAATGAGGAGTAATCAGTCTTATCTTCAAACACGCTTTGCGGACCGCCGGAAAGAACGAGTGCTTTAGGCTTCGTTGTCTTAATTCTCTCAAGACCTTCTTCCAGCGTGATGATCTCCGAAGTAAAACCCAGCTCACGGAATTTTCTCGTGATCAGCTGAGTATACTGGGAACCAAAGTCGACAATCCAGACAGCACTTTTCATCTTACACCTGGCGATAGTTAGGAGCTTCTTTTGTAATAATAACGTCGTGGGGATGCGATTCTTTGAGAGAGGCGGCAGTGATCTTGATGAATTTCGCGCGCTCTTTCAGAAGGCTCATATTCGCAGCACCGACATAACCCATTCCGGCGCGGATACCACCGACCAGATGGAAAAGATTGTTACCGAGGGATCCACGATAAGGAACCTGGCCTTCAATGCCTTCCGGAACGAGCTTGGAGACTTCGTCCACAGCACCTTGTCCGTAACGGTCTTTCGAACCTTTTTCCATGGCACCGAGAGATCCCATCCCGCGGTACATTTTATAAGCGCGGCCCTGATAGAGAACCATTTCACCGGGAGCTTCATCAGTTCCCGCAAATAAAGATCCGATCATGACTGTGGAAGCTCCTCCTGCGAGGGCCTTCACGATATCGCCGGAGAATTTAATCCCTCCGTCAGCGATGAAAGGAATATCGGCTTTTTCACACGGTACTTTGCAGTCAAAGATCGCCTGCATCTGCGGAACCCCGATACCGGCAATCACGCGGGTCGTACAAATGGAACCCGGACCAATACCGACTTTGATTCCATCTACACCTGCAGCGATGAGGTCTTCGCAGGCCTTTGCTGTAGCGACGTTTCCGGCGACAACATCAACATCCTTATTCATTTTCTTAATGCTTTTCACCATTTCAATCACACCCTTGGAGTGTCCGTGAGCGGTATCAACAACAATTGCGTCCACACCGGCCTTAATCAGGGCCTCTACACGCTGTAATTCCTTGTCTCCTACTCCGACAGCAGCGGCGACACGAAGGCGTCCAAACTGATCCTTGTTGGAAAGAGGATAAGCAATAGTCTTCTCAATATCCTTGATCGTAATGAGCCCGCGGAGCTGGCCCTTTCCATTCACTACCGGAAGTTTTTCCACGCGGTGTTGCTGGAGAATTTCTTTGGCCTTCTCGAAGTTGGTTCCTTCGGGAGCAGTCACGAGATTCTTAGACGTCATCACATCTTTTACTTTCTTGGTGGTATCAGAAACAAATCTCAGATCGCGGTTAGTGATCATCCCGACGAGTTTTTTATCTGCGTCGATAACCGGAAAGCCGGAAATTTTATATTTTTTCATGAGATCAAAAAGTGCGGAGATAGACTGCTCAGGAGTGACAGTGAAGGGATCGAGAATCATTCCCGATTCGTATTTTTTTACTTTCTCTACTTCGAATGCCTGTTCTTCCTTCGTCAAATTTTTGTGAATCACACCAATTCCACCTTCCTGGGCCATGACGATCGCGGTGAGTGATTCCGTCACAGTATCCATCGCAGAGGAGACGATCGGAATGTTCATAGTTATGTTGCGGGAGAAACGTGTTTTGAGTTCGACTTCGGTAGGGAGGACTTCAGAATAGTTCGGGACTATAAGCACATCATCATACGTCAGAGCTGAATCTTCAGTATAAAACATAAAAGCCATCCTTTTGATTTAACAAAAGGATAGCTGAAATGATCATTGATTGTAGAGGACTATATGCGAAGAACGTAGCCGAGATTTTTGAGCGTCTTGATGTGAGTCGAAAACGGCTTCAGCTTACGGCGCAGGTTTGAAAAGTGTGTGTCGAGGTTGTTCACTTCAACGTGCACATCTTTCCAGAGCATATGAATCAGGTCATCTTTGTGAATAACTCTGTTTGGATTCTGAGAGAGAACCAAAAGGAGTTGGTATTCTTTAGGCGTCAGACGAACTGCCTGGTTGTTAAGAATGACTTGATGACCATCGAGGTCGATCGTCAAATCCTTGAACTTAATCACCTTATTATTCTGGAGATTTCTCTTAGAGAGAGCGACGCGATTGCGAATTCTCGCTGCGAGCTCTTCAGTTTGTACGGGTTTAATAAGAAAGTCATCGGCACCAATCTCAAGACCCTTCACACGAGCACCCATATCTGAGTCACCTGTGAGGAAGAGCACTGGAAGATTAGACTTCGCGCGCTTCACTTCTTCATACACCTGGAATCCATCTTTGCCCGGGATATGGAGATCGAGAAGAATCGCATCCGTATGATTATTGCGGATGAATTCAAGGCCCTTATCCGGCTCAGTGAATGTTTCCAGGGTGAACGAGTCCGAGAGGGAGCTCGAAAGCACTTCCAGAAGGTCTTTGTTGTCGTCGATGATCGTTACATGCATTCTGTTCTTTTCCATGTCGGTATATTAAGGCTCCTATAGGTAGAATATGAACTCAAGATTTCTTAATTCTTACAACTAGCGTGTCAGAAACGAAAAAGCCCTTGATAAACAAGGGCTTACTGACAAATTAAGGTGTCATTAATATACCCGCCTTAAACGCTAGTAACTCTTTAAATCTTCGATCAGGCTGTCGAGTTCTTTCGGGAACTTAGGTTGTTCCGAGGCTTTTCTCTTAAGGGAGTCACCAAACTCAGGATCGAGACTCTGAGGAGCCGATTTCTTGGGCGCGAGTGCGATAGGTGCGACTGAAGCCGGTCTGCGAGGGGCCAGGAATGGTTTCCAGCTTGTGCCCCAGTAACGAATGGGCGCATGAGTAACTGACTCATTCTTCACCTTTTTTGCGAAGTATTTGTGAGCGCCGCCACTTACCGATGCAGGAAGACGATTAGATTTGATGAATGTGATCTCTCCTCTCTTCGGAGTTTCATCTACCGATGCAATTGAGCGTTTCGGCGAAGCACCTTCTTTCAGATCATCAGGAAGTTTTTTGAATTCTGAGAGAGCGTTATCAAGTGAAGAAAGTCCCACTTTCGTCGGAGCTCTGGGTGCTCCGTCTTCCACTTCCGGATCTACCAGAGTGAATGTTCCGGCAGGAACAGAATATTTGAGATCGCGTTCGAGAACGTTGGAAACTTCCACATCACCATTCACCACAAGAAACTGTGAACGACTCGAGGCCTGATCAAAAGTAACGATGAATTCGCCCTTCCAGAAATTTGCGTGACCATTCGCCGTTGTGAGAGCGAGGGGAAAGCGGCCATTCATACATTGAATCCAGGTTTTCCCGCGCTTCAGCTGGGCCGAGCGGTCAAAGAACTTAATATGTGTCCCACCAATCAGGTGATAAGTGGCATCGTAATAATCGTTCAGGGTAATTGATCCGCCTTCTTCCACCATCACTTCGGATTTATCCTCGAGATGATCATTCACTTTCAGCGATGAGGTTTTTCCGTCGGGCTTAACGACGAAGACAGAGCCGCTAAGCTCTGTTACCTGTGCCACTGGCTTCGCCCATAGGGGAAACGCCAGGAAAGCGAGAAGAAAAAGACTACTTTTTGACTTTGTAATGAATGTCTTCATAGTACCTGCTTAATATTTTCCATTCTTCTGTATTACGATATTTAAGGCGGAACTCTTCAACCGTTGCGAGGAACTTCTTATGATCACCCTGCTGGTACTGAGAGAGTGCAAGCCATAGTTTGGCCCCGCGATAGAACTCAGACTTGGGATGACCAGTTACCAGACGTGACAGATGTTTTTCTGCCCAGTCGAAGCGCTTGCCGGTTTCAAACGCAGCGACACCTGCTCCGAAGAGCACGCGGTCACTGACGATTTCGTTTTTCGGAAAGCGGTCAATGAGTTCGTTATAAAACTGAGCTGACTTCTCATAGTTTTTGAAGTGAAGTTCTTTCTCACCGATCGCGAGAAGTTTTTCCGGAGACCATTTGTAGACATCGTAATTAACGAGGTCATCAGCATTCATCTGCGGGACAGAGGCAATCGAGCGGCTCTTTCCCTTGGCCTGTGAAGCGAAGAATTTATTTTTCGAATCGAGTTCATTCATCTTGTAAGTGAGATCCGAGATCTTCGCCCGAAGTTCACGATTCTCTTTGGCGAGCTGGAGGGCCTTCTTCTCGTATTGCAGTTGAGCGTCCCATTTATCAGCGAAGCCGAAATGAACTTTCTCCACTTTCCAGGAGTAGTAACCTACGCTGGCAGAGACTAAAAGAAATACGATAAAGCTTTTCATGCTATCACCCTTAAATTGGCCCAAAATAAGCCACACCCCTTTATCGGACTTTCTAGCTTCTTCCTTTAGAAATTAAAGTTTCGGGCCTCTTTGGACGATATGGCCTGAAGGAGACCCCCCCATATGCACTTTCGGATCATTTTCATTCTGAGCCTTTTGCTATCCAGTCAGGCATGGGCAGCAGTTGGCAGGAAACCTGCTGTTGAAGACTTCGTAGGGATCGAAATTGATCATCCGGAGAGCACTCCACAGGGGTCCGAATCACTGGTGAATCTTGAGAAAGATATCGAGACGATCAGTGCCGAAGCGTACACTGTAAAAAAACCTAAAAAGACATTCGAAACTCAACCGGAACCAATCAATTGGTCAGTCACCAATACGATGGCGATTGTCCTTATTCTTGGACTTCCTCTTTTCTCATGGCTCTTTGTCATGAATCGTCTGCGGAAACGCGCTGGTGTAGAAAGTGCTTCTAATGTGGAAGTGCTGGAAAAATACCGCCGTGAAAGAGAGCAGTCGAAGAAGAAAGAAGACCTTTCAAGAAAAGCGTCTTAGATCTTCGTCCATTCCCCGCTACCTCTGTATTCGTAGATATGCTGAATGTGTCCGAAGTGGACAATGATCTCGCGTTTTGAATCCTCATTGAGATCTGTCACATCCACCACAAATTCCCGCCGCCAGTATTGATCCCGCTGGGCCTCTTTTTCCTGGTAAATATGCGGTCCCGGATTGAGTGTCAGGGTGGAAAGCTTATTATCTTCCCAGCTCAGGAAATAGATCCGTGCAGTTGATTCAAAACGGAGCCCTTTGGTAATTCCCTCATCTAGAAAAACAATCAGAGTTTTAATTCTTGGGGTGAGATGAACCAGGCGGAGTTTGTAGATCGCACTTTCTCCGCCGGAGGAATAAAACTTCGATGAATAAAGTACTCCGCGTGAGGAATTCATGATGGTAAGCCAGTCGATCCCGTCGCGCTTTTCCGGCTGGAGGATTTCCTCAATCCCGTCGCCATCAAGATCGACCATGTATTCCGAACCTTTCACAAGATAGTTCCGGACAAAACTTTCCTTGGGATCAACCACCTCAGGCAGTTCTCCTGTCAGAATCTGACGGTAATATCTTTCATCCTGAGCGAAAATCTCAGTACTTCCGAGGAGAATAAGGCAGAAAACAATCCATTGCTGCAGCATGAGTTTATTGTAACTTAACTTCCCGTTTGTTAGTATGACGAGATTCAAGGAAGGTTTTGCATGATTATTTCTGTCGGATTTGTCCGCTCCGCCAACCAGGTGCTCGTCAGAGAGCTGAATTGGGCCCAGAATACGATTGATTCCCGTCTGATCGATGTGACAGATCTCGTGGACCAGAACCTTCAGGCCCTGTTTGTGACCGATAATGACCATTTCAACTCGCTGGTCGGGATTCTGGAAAAAGAAAAGGCCCACTACCCTATTCTGGACGCTCATGACGACAGCATGTCTTTCAGCGCGTTTGAAACACTTCCACCACAGCAGTTCCGTGACATGTTTCTCAAAGTTTCGAATCGCTGGACCATGCACCAGAACTTCAACTCACTTGAAAATATCTGGAAGATCACAAATCACTTCCGGGACCTCTGGAAGAAAGACCGTATCTCGTTTTTTGAAGAGATGTGGTATTGGATGAAGAGAAATATCGGCGCCTCTGATATGACGATCGTCTTCAATGATGTGGTTCACACTGAAGAGAAAGACGAAAATAACGAGAAAAAAGAGCGACCTAAGCTCATCCAATCAATTCTCTCCGGCACGAAGAAAGGAAACTTCATGCAGGGTGGACCGAAAGAAAAAGAACTCATGCAGACTTACATTGATAAATTTCATGATGTCTTTGAGATCACCGAATTCAATTCAACGAAGGGACAATTTGTGGCAACCGCTCAGATTGACCGCAGTCCGATGCTTTTTATGGCGAGAACTCCGCAACTGAATCAATTGCAAAGAACATTACTCGCGGCCGTCTTCAACGGACTTCAAACTTAAGTTTGACCTCCACCGGTGGAGGTCACATAGCATTATCTAAGATCCGAAATGTCCGAGAGGCTCTCCACCTAATAAATGGAAGTGCGTGTGGAACACGGTTTGTCCGGCGTAGGAGCCTTGATTGGTGACGATTCTGAATCCATCTTTATCGAGCCCGTCTAGTTTCGCAAAATGAGTCATCGCCCGGAAAAGATCTTTAGCTTCATCCGGATCATGCGCCACCATATCGGTGACATCTTTCGTGTGATTTCTGTGAATGAAAAGATAGTGCTTCGCTGCCTGAGGACGAAGATCACGAAAGCCAATCACCTTATCGTCTTCATGAATTTTGGTTGAAGGAATTTCGCCTTTAACGATCTTGCAGAAAATACAATCACTCATCTTTTATCCTTTCACTCTCCGGATGTTCGCTCCGAGCTTTGTGAGTTTCTCATCGATTCTTTCATAGCCACGGTCGAGATGATAGACACGCTGAATTTCGGTCTCACCCTCTGCAACAATCGCGCAGAGAATTAAGGCCGCTGAGGCGCGGAGATCAGTGCACATGACCGGAGCTCCACTGAGTTTCTCCGTACCTTCGATGATGGCGATATTTCCCTTGAGCGTGACTTTTGTTCCCATCCGGCTCATCTCAGGAACGTGCATAAAACGATTTTCAAATATTGTTTCAGTGATAATAGAATTTCCATCCGCAATACTCATGAGCGCCATCATCTGCGCCTGAACATCCGTCGGAAATCCCGGATAAGGTTGAGTTTCAACAATTCCGCCTCTGAGACGCGTTGATTTTTTTACCTGGGTGAAGTCCGTGCCATTTTCGAGCTGCGCACCCATCTTGGAGAGGGTATCGAGAACAAATCCGAGATGCTTCGGATTGTAACCTTCGACCTTAACTTCCCCGCCCGACATGATGCCGGCAATAATATAAGTCGCGGCTTCGATGCGGTCACCGATCACGCGGTAAGAAGGAGCGGGCTTAAGTTTATCAATCGTCGTCCCCTGAATAGAAATTCTCGAGGTACCTGCACCAGAAACCTTCACTCCATGAGCAATCAGGAAATCCGCGAGATCATCAATCTCCGGCTCCATCGCCGCATTCTCAATGATTGTTTCGCCTTCAGCGAGGACTGCTGCCATCATGAGATTCTCAGTGGCGCCGACACTCGGGAAAGGCAGTGGAATCGTTGTGCCGATAAGTTTTTTGCATTTTGCTTTGATGTAACCATTTTCGATCTGTATTTCCGCGCCGAGTTTTTCCATTCCCATCAAATGGATATCAACCGGACGGGCACCTATGGCACAACCGCCGGGCAGGGAAACGGATGCAACTCCATATCTGGCGAGAAGCGGACCCAGAACCAGAACTGAGGCGCGCATGGTTTTAACGAGAGAGTAATCTGCGTGCTGATTATCAAGCACAGATGCGTCGACAATCATTTCATCGCCATTCTTCGTGACTTTCACACCGAGGCTTTGCAGAAGTTTCAGGATTGTTGAGACATCCATGAGATCAGGAATACCGTTGAATTTTACCGGAAAAGGACAAAGCAGAGTCGCAACGAGAATGGGTAGTGTTGCGTTTTTCGCAGAAGAGACTTTCACAGTCCCCTTGAGAGTGACGGGACCTTGTACAATCAGCTTATCCATAAAACATCCTGGTTGAGGATATTTTAGGAAATTACTGATGTTTCAGGAAGCTCTTTCAGCGTGAAGAAATCGATCAAGTCCCGAGTAATCCTTGATAACCTGAGGATTGACGAAGCCGAGCTTTTTCAGGACTTCTGCCTGCGCAGCGAGTTCTTTCTCATGACCTTCCATCCAGAATTCTCCGCCCGGGAGAAGATGATCCCGGACATCTCTGAAGAAATGATGAAACCACTCTTCATACTCGCTGTCCTTCAGATAAAGAGCGAGATGTGGCTCATAGCTATCAACCGTTGCCTGAACGAGCGAGCGATGTGCAAGTGCTTTGATGTAAGGAGGATTGGAGACGATGAGATCAAACTTGTCTTTGATATGCTGAAAGCGGTCAGACTGGATGAAGTCACAACTCACACGAAGCCGGCGCTGATTAATTTTCGCCACCAACAAGGCCTCGCTCGAAATATCCGAACCAGTTCCTGCTTTTCCTAGCCCCGCTTTCATAAGGGAAAGAACAATCACTCCGCTCCCTGTTCCGACGTCCAGGATTTTTTGAAACTTCTTAGCCTTTCTGACGATCAGATCGACGAGATGTTCTGTTTCCGGTCTGGGAATCAGCACATTCTCATTCACAAAAAATTTGTGCTGAAAAAATTCTGATTCATTCAACAAATAGGAAAAGGGAATTCCTCTGAGAAGCTTGTCAGCGAGAATCTGAAAGTGAGAATGAGAGAATGAAAGCTCCGAGAAATTCAATTCGCGCTGGAGAATGTCCCCTACTTCGCGCAGGAAACGATCTGCTGTGAGGCCCGGGTAAAAAGCTGAAAGTTCAGCGGAGTGAGTGTGATAAAAACTGCCCCAAAATTCTTTGAGTGTTTTTATTCCTCAGCTCCCTGGAGAAGGATCGCCTGATTGTGAGCGATGAGGGCATCAATGACTTCCTGGATGTCACCGTTGATGAAGGCCGGAAGATTGTGCATGGTATAGTTGATCCGGTGATCTGTGAGTCTTCCCTGCGGAAAATTATAGGTTCGGATTCTTTCTGAACGATCACCGGTCCCCACGAGACCCTTACGCATGGAAGATTCAATTGCGTGAGCTTCCTGAAGACGAAGATCATAAAGTTTTGTTTTGAGGATCTTGAAAGCTTTCTCTTTGTTCTTTAACTGAGAACGTTCATCCTGCATGGAAATCACGATACCTGACGGCATGTGAGTAAGTCGTACAGCTGAGTCAGTAGTGTTCACCGACTGACCACCCGATCCGCCGGAACGAAAAACGTCGATGCGGACTTCGTTCATATCAATGACAACGTCACCGACTTCATCGGCTTCAGGCATGACAGCCACTGTGATGGTCGACGTGTGAATTCTTCCCTGGGCTTCTGTATCTGGAACGCGCTGAACGCGGTGAACTCCAGATTCGTATTTCATCTTGGAGTAAACTTTATCACCTGAAACGTTCACGATGATTTCTTTGACCCCACGATCACCTTCCGAGAAAGAAATGACATCCGATCTCCAGCCCATGGATCCAAAATAGTTCTTATACATGCGCCAGACATCGGCCACAAAGATCGATGCTTCATCGCCACCGGCACCGGCCCGGATCTCAAGGATCACGTTCCGGTCGTCGTTGGGATCCTTCGGAAGAAGAAGGAGTTTCAGTTCCTGTTCAATCCCGGGAAGCTTCGCTTCGAGTTCCGAAAGTTCTTCCTTGGCCATCTCGCGCATCTCTTCATCTTTTTCATTATGAATGAGATCTTTGTTGCTATCGATGTCAGCTTTCAGTTTTTTATATTCGCGGAACTTAATGACGATGGGTTCGATGTTTGAGCGTTCAGTATTTGTTTCGCGAAGTTCCTGAGCACGGTCATAAAGCGAAGGGTCGCCCAATCGCTCTGTCAGGATTTCAAATCGACGGACAACTGAATCTAATTTATCAAACACGATTTATTCCAGGAATTCTTTGAGTGTAGTGTTGCTGCTCTCAATATCAGTCAGATACTTAATATCGATTTCTTCCAGATTGATGACTCTCGACTTGGCGTCTTTCAGATTATATTTTTCTTCCAGGTGAAGGACGGCCTTGATGCTTGAAAGGGCCACTTCAAGCTGCTGATCATCCGGCTCTTTAGTCGTGAGCTTCTGAAGAAGCATTCCGGGAGCACTCATCGCCTTTGCCCACCACTGAGTCGAACATTTTCCGCTGAACTTAATCAGTTCATAGCTGATTCCTGCAACTGGAAGCATGAGAGCAACTTTGAAGAGGACGGCCACAACGTGACGGAGAATCGGAGGAAGATTTGTTCCAACCGGAATCAATGTGAAGACAGCAGAGAAAAGAATAATTGAGATCAGAATAAGGAAAAAGATGAAACTTGTTCCACAGCGCGGGTGAAGCGTTGTGAACTTGCGGGCATTTTCGACCGTGAGGTCCATGCCGGCCTCAAAGGTCGCAATCGATTTGTGTTCGGCCCCGTGATACTGGAACACGCGGTAAACATCCTTGATGAAACTGATACCCCAGATGTAGAGAACGAAAATGAGGGCCTTCACAACGCCGTCTACGGCGTGGAAAGCGAAGCTGTCGAGAGTCCAGTCCTTGCCGAGAAGATCACCGATGAAGAAGGCCACAGCATGTGGCACGAAAACAAAGAGACCAATTCCGAAAGCAAAGGAAACGCCCATCGTTAAGAAGGTGGCTACATCGACTTTTTCTTTTTTCTTCTGAGAAGCTTCGAATTCCTCAATGGTCTTCCCTTTTTTCAAGGCCTTTTCTCTTTCTTCTTCCGCCATCGCAATGTTGGCAGAATAGTTGAGAGAGACCAGACCATTGGCCATGGTTTCAACAAGCATCAGGACTCCGCGAAGAAATGGTTTCTTCATGAAGTCGAGTTTCTTAGAGAGGCCATACCATTGATCGCGGCGCAGGCGGATAGAGCCGTCAGGCTTTCTCACTGCAACCACAAACGCATTCGGTGACCTCATCATTACTCCTTCAATCACGGCCTGGCCGCCGATCGAAGTGTACTGCTTAGTCGTAATCAAAATAATGCGCTTGAGAATCGATTTCATTAATTATCCATTCATTTTATCGAGAAACGCCATATTGGTTTTTGTGTCTTTCATCCGTTCGAGGATGAATTCCATAGAATCCATAGTGTTCATCGGGTTAAGCACGCGGCGGAGTACGAATACGCGCTGGAGATCTTTATCCGGCATAAGGAGATCTTCCTTACGGGTAGAAGATTTGTTGATATCGAGACATGGGAAAATACGTTTTTCCATGAGCTTTCTGTCGAGCTGGACTTCCGAGTTACCGGTACCTTTGAACTCTTCGAAAATAACTTCATCCATTCTCGAACCGGTATCAATGAGTGCGGTTGCGATGATGGTGAGGGATCCGCCGTTTTCAATGTTACGGGCAGCTCCGAAGAATCTCTTCGGCTTGTGAAGTGCGTTTGAATCCACACCACCGGAGAGAATTTTTCCTGATGGTGGAACAACAGTGTTGTAAGCACGGGCAAGACGCGTGATCGAATCGAGAAGGATAACAACGTGTTGTTTTGCTTCCACGAGACGTTTCGCTTTTTCAATAACCATCTCGGCAACCTGAACGTGACGGGTAGCTGGCTCATCGAAGGTCGAAGAAACAACTTCCGCGCGAACGTTTCGCTTCATATCTGTTACTTCTTCCGGACGCTCATCGATCAAGAGAACGATAAGTTTTGCTTCCGGATGATTGTCAGAAATTGAGTTGGCGATATCCTGCATAAGCATGGTTTTACCAGCTTTTGGAGGGGCGACAATGAGGCAACGTTGTCCGAATCCCTGAGGAACGAAAAGATCAATTACCCGGGTAGAGTAATTAGTCGGTTTCGACTCGAGATTGATTTTTCTCTGAGGATAAAGTGGAGTTAAGTTATCAAAGAGAACTGTCGTTCTGTGCTGTTCAGGATCACGGAAGTTAATGTGGTTAACTTTGAGGAGGGCGAAATAACGTTCGCCTTCTTTCGGTGTCCGGATCTGACCTTCAATTGTGTCTCCGGTACGAAGACCGAATCTTCTGATCTGAGATGGTGATACGTAGATATCATCCGCACCAGGAAGGTAGTTATAAGAAGGTGAACGGAGAAATCCGAATCCGTCAGGAAGGATTTCAAGAACCCCATCGCCGGAGATTTCTTCGTTGTCTTTGGCCTTCTTAGTGAGAAGAGCGAAGATAAGCTCATGCTTCTTGAGACCAGCAGCGTTTTCAATCTGCGCCTCTTCGGCCATTTTGGTCAGCTCTTCGATATCTTTCTCACGTAATGAACTTAAGTGCATTTGGATAACTCCAAGGTAATGTTAATGAAAATTTTTATAAACGTGACTCATTCAAAAATATTTTTTGGGATTTTTTGTTTCTCGGGCAACCAGTTGGTGACGAGAGTAACGGAGAAAAAATCTATATTGATTTCCCGACTATCTTAACC
>JAYVHR010000220.1:0-2531 GCA_043771075.1 Bacteriovoracaceae bacterium | reverse complement strand
AGCAGGCGGAGTCGTTGATTCAGCCGCGAAGGGGCGGTTGAAAACGTTCTTCTTCGTCCGGAGTCTGCTGCTTTTGGCAGCGTTATTTGAGGAAGGAGCAAAAGGGGATTCAACCTCTTCATACTCCTCATGAGTATTACGATTCATTCTTAGTTCCACGCAAAATACATCCTGTATTTCGTCAGGCTTTGCCCAACTGTTACTTATGTGTGCTTAATAACAAGTTAACATGGTCAGCTAATATCCCGCAACGTGGAACTGGGGAGAACTTTTTTCCTAGTGGTCCTACAGAGACAAAAAAAAGGGCCGCAAATGCGGCCCTCTTAAAAAAGATTTTGTTAGTAACGTGAACCGCGTGATCCACCACCACCACCGCCGTAAGATGGCTTGCCCCGATACCCGCCCCCACGACTTCCGCTTCCGCCGCCGAAGGCACGTCCACCACCACCGTTTCCGATAGCTGCTGGAGAAGCGAGCTCGATAGAAACGCGGCGATTGCCGAACATTTCACCTTTCATCGCGAGGACAGCATCAGTGAACTCAGAAGATACTTCGAGGAAAGAGAATTTTTCTTTCGCATCGATCTTCCCGATATTTCTGCCGGCAACTCCGGCCGCACTTGAAACAAATTTCAGGAGTTCGCCTGAAGTAGCGCCATCCATTGTTCCGAGGTTGATGAAGAATTTCTGCATTCCGCCTGAAACACGTGTTCCCTGAACGCGGTCGAATTGATTCTTCGGAGTAACATCAATTTCCTGCGCTTTCTGGTAACGCTTGAGAGTGTTCTCAAACATAAATCCGTAAATCCCCTTGATGAGATCTTCCTTAGACATATCAACGAACTTCTCTTTGAAAGCATCAAAGTGAAGCGCCTGCTGATCAGAGAAAGAAGCAACATTCTCATTAAAGCGAACCATCGATTTCTCGAGGATTTTTTCGCGAATTTCTTCCACTTTCGGGAGGAAGATTCTTTCGATATTTGCTTTCGTGAGGCGCTCGATCTGACCTACACGTCCCTGCTCGTTCGGCTCGATGATAGAAAGAGAAATCCCTTTCGAACCACCACGACCAGTACGACCGATACGGTGAACATAAGCTTCGTTATCCTGTGGAAGACCGAAGTTAATAACGTGAGTGAGGTTGTTGACGTCGATCCCGCGGGCGGCAACGTCTGTACAAACGAGAAGGTTAATCTTCTTCTCTTTGAACTTCTTCATCGTCATATCACGCGAGGCCTGATCCATGTCTCCATGAAGGGCGTCTGTCGGATATCCGCGGGCATTGAGTTCGTCAGTGAGCTCTTTAGCGCCGATTTTTGTCCGTGTGAAAATGATCGCGTACATGCTGTCATTGAAATCCATATAGCGGCAAAGGGCTTCGATGCCGTTTTCACGGCGAACCACAACGGCCAGCTGCTCAACTGAGTCAGCAGTGAGGATCTTCTTAGTCACTCTTACAGTCACAGGATTAGAAAACTCTTTGTTGACGAGAGCAGTGATCGGACCCGGCATTGTCGCCGAGAACATCCAGATTCTCTTTTCAGGAACTTTCGCGATGATCGCAGTAACGTCTTCAAAAAAGCCCATGTCGAGCATTTCATCTGCTTCATCAAGGATAACGAATTTACAGTTATCAAATTTCAGAACTCCGCGCTCGATGAGATCCATCACGCGACCAGGAGTACCGGCAACGATCTGTGGTTTCTTCGCTTTGAAATCCTTGATCTGCAGACCGACCGAAGTACCGCCGTAAACAGACATTGAACGGATTGGTTCAAAGGCCGAGAGTTTCGCGATTTCTTCGTTAATCTGGTTAGCAAGCTCGCGGGTCGGAGCAAGAATGATCGCCTGAAGATGTGGTGATTTGAAATCCAGTTTTTCAAGAAGCGGGAGAACGAAAGCGGCAGTTTTACCTGAACCGGTTTGCGCCTGACCGATGAAATCCACATCTCCCTGAAGGAGAAGCGGAATCGCCTGGGTCTGAATTTCTGACGGAGTTTCATACCCCATCTTTTCAATAGCTTTAAGTGATGAGGCCTTGAGCCCCAGGGTAGTAAAAGACATGCGTTCTCCTTTGGAGAAAGAAATAAGTTATGCGCTTTTTGAATGTGATGAGGCCGGTCTATGGTCTCGAAAACAACCTACAGAACCACTTAGACCTGAAGAGAAAACAGACTAGATCCGGGTGGGAGTGGGCTACAAAATAAACGTCTGAGGGGTAAGTAACATAAACCTTAAGACTCCGTCAACACGCGTTAAGCGATGAAGCCTTTTGATCGGGTAAATGTAAAGGTTTCAACACATTAAAACCCCTTGTGAAGAATAGCCTTCTCCATACAATGGACATATGACCCCGATTATTTCTCACATCCTCGCGACCATCTTCGCGTTCATCATTTTTGAACTGCCGGGATCGTTGAATGAATCTTTCCAGCTGGTGAAAGGTAATGAGATCACGCGTGCTCCGATGTTCAGCATTGACCCCATCAATTCTGCCGGTGACAAAAACAGCAACAACAAACTCAATCCCAT
>JAYVHR010000219.1:0-2671 GCA_043771075.1 Bacteriovoracaceae bacterium | reverse complement strand
GTGGCAGAACTTATCGCCGCCATACTTCTGATCGTTCCCCGCACGCGCCTGTACGGAGCTCTTCTGGGAATGGGAGTTATGACGGGTGCCATTGCCAGTCACATTCTGTTCCTCGGAATTTCCATCATGGGTGACGGCGGACTTCTTTTCTCCATGGCCGTCGCAAGCTTTTTAGCAAGTGCTTTCGTGGTTTATTCCCGCCGGGGCGAACTGCCGTTAAAGTCCATTGGTCTGGCCGTCATGATGCTTCTTCCTTTTGTGGTGCAGGCGAAAGTGGCGCCGAACGCTGAAGAAAAGCTCGGCGTTCACGGTTACGATCCGGTGGCCTACATCGTGAAAAGTGAAGCGCGCGAAGGGATTAAAGATTTTGAATTCAATTACCAGGGTGTGACTTACCGGTTTGCCGGCAAAGAGAGCCTGAGTCTCTTTAAGGCCGCTCCGGAAAAATATCTTCCCGCCTACGGCGGATGGTGTGCGTATGCCATGGCCGAAGGTGAGAAAGTAGACATCGACCCGAAATCCTTCAAGGTGATTGAAGGAAAAACGCATCTTTTTTATAATGGAGTCTGGGGCGACACACTTAAGAAGTGGAACCGGAATCAGAATTCCCTGAAAATCGATGCAGATAAACAATGGGAGAAGCTCAACCGATGAGTCATCTTCTCACTTACGCCGGAATCATCGGCGCCACATTTATTCTGGAAGACCCCACGACGATTGCCGTGGGCTCCATGATTAATCTGGGAAAAATTGGTTTCAATGAGGGGTTCATCGCCCTTTTCATCGGAATTGTTCTGGGTGATCTGGGCCTTTATGGAGTCGGCAGGCTCTTTGCTCGTAAGAAAAAATTCTTTGTGCCGGTCACTTCGCAGGTGGTTCTCGCGCGCTTTCTCCCGGGAGCAAGGACGCTGACGTTCTTATCCTGCGGGCATGCCCGCTATCCGCTCCCGAAGTTCATCCTGCTCATCATTCCTTCAGTCTTTGTCTGGACTCTTCTTCTTCTGAAAGCAACGGATGAGATGCTGGGCCTTTATCATTTCCTTCCCCTGTGGGCGAATATCATCGTGGGTGTTCTTGTTCTCTTTGTTATTTACCACGCGAAAACTATTTTCAAACTCATCGGTATGATCAGTGTGATTGGTGTTTATCTAATTCATCACTCACTGAAGAAAGGAACGCGCAAAGACCTCGCGACTTCTCTTTCGGCCTACTCACGGCTGACACTCTGGATTCTCAATATCAAAATCAAGACAACACTAACTCCGGAACAGACAAAACAGAAACTCGTTCTCAGTAATCATATTTCCTATCTTGATATCCTTTGCCTCTCATCGGTTTTTCCCACGAGCTACGTCACATCCGTTGAAATAAAAAATACTCCTGTGCTCGGAAAGCTCTGCGAACTGGCAGGCTGCATTTTCACTGAAAGAAGAAGTGGCAACAACCGGGACATCGGTGCCGAAGTCAACCGCATGGCCGAAGTCCTGAAAAATGAAACACTGACTTTATTTCCGGAAGGAACATCCACGACGGGAGAATCCATTCTTCCGTTCCGGAGCTCATTACTCGAGGCGGCCGTGAGATCGGGAGCAGACATTCTTCCTGTCGTCCTTTCTTACGGAGAAGGGAAGGCGGTCGTTCCCTGGATCGGGAAAATGTCTTTTCTTCCGCACCTCGTCCGCGTCTGTCGCTTGAAAGAAATTCTTGTCACCATAGAGGCCACGCCTGTCATCTCATCCGTGAATCTGGACCGGAGAGAAATTACGAATGAGGCGAGAAACAGGATGGTGAATCTTTTGTCTGATATTTTATCGAATGAAAGGAATTCCGATGTCGCTCATTGATCAACTCGTCAGCGGACATCACTCACGACCATGGTGGAAAGAATTTCTCCGGCCCATCTGGTTTATAAGTTTAATCCTCTGGTACGTCACTGTTGCCATGCTTGGAAACAACGTTGGTGTTCATTCCACCTACCTCATGGCGGGAATTATCATGGGCCTCTCCGTCTGTGCTTTCGCTTACTACTGTTCGCTCAACCAATTGCACGTGCCGCGGTTTTTACCGGCAATTGGGATTCTGTTTCTATTAACGGGTATTTTTTTTGAGAGTAGTCTCTTTTCCTATGGCCGGGGCTTCGCTCCACAGGGCGAGGATGTCAGCTGCTTCATGCACGCTTGTCTCTATTCCCTGGGGCCCGTGATTTTGTTTCCTCTGATCGACAGGCAGTTCTTTTTTACAGAGAAGCGCATTCACACATGGAGCATTCTTTTATTCCTGGCGTTCGCGGGTGTGCTTCTTATTGATTTGAAATGCGCGAACCGGGATGCTGAGCATATCCTCCTGGGGCATATGACTCCGATTTTCGGAATAGGATTTGCGGGATTTGTTGCTCTTACTTTCTGGAAACGATTTCGCGCAAGGCCTTCATCGCACGGTGGAGGGATACTTTGATATTTGATTCTGAAAGACCAAGCCTCTTCGCCATTTCTTCCATCGAGAGGCCCTCAATCTTTGCGAGCCTGATGAGCTCCGCTTCTTTCTCACCGAGTGAAGCCAGTGCTTTCGCGGCTTCAGAAACTTCCACCGGATCAGCGGCAGAATTTCCTTCCAGTGTATGGGAGAGAGATTCCCAATCCACTCCGGTCATCAGAACACGGAAATCTTTCTT
>JAYVHR010000218.1:0-12266 GCA_043771075.1 Bacteriovoracaceae bacterium | reverse complement strand
GGCAAAGAAAAACGCGTCTTCTCAGGAGTCACCGGACTCGTGAAGCGTCTGGAAAGAGTCGCTGTTGTGGGTGTGAACGGTGCCGGTAAATCGACTCTCTTGAAATGTATTGCGAACCTTACTGATGCGACGGAAGGGAAAGTGGAACTGGGATCCAATGTTTCCGTGGGATATTTCAGTCAGTACTCAATGGATGTTCTGAATCCGCAGAATACGGCCTTTGATGAAGTCAGAAACCGCGTTAAAGACAAGTCTGACGGCTACATGAGAAATCTACTCGCCGCCTTCCTTTTCCGCGGCGATGACGTGGATAAGAAGATTTCTGTTCTTTCCGGTGGGGAGAAATCGCGCCTTATTCTGGCCACGATCCTCACGAATCCCTGTAATCTCCTGATCCTCGATGAGCCGACCAACCATCTTGACATCCGTTCCCGGGAAGTCCTGATCGAGGCCCTTAAAAAATACGAGGGTACCATCCTCATCGTTTCCCATGACAGGCACTTCCTGAAGCAGTTAACCACAAGAGTTGCTGAAGTCAGTAAAGGGGGGGTAAGATTTTATCCAGGATCATATCAGGAATATCTTACGTCAGTCGGAGACCATTAAATGGCCAAACAGATCAAGCTCGCACCCGATCAGGTTCTCTTACGAGAGGGCGAGCATTCTCACAGCATGTTCTGGGTTCAGACCGGACAACTTGTTGTGACGAAAAAACGAGGGACTGATGAAGTTCTTCTGGGTCACGTTTATTCAGGTGAACTCGTAGGAGAAATCTCATTTCTCGATAACGAGCCCCGGAGCGCTACGGTGAAGGCCGTTTCTGAATGTGATGTGATCGAAATCCCGCAGGAAACTCTGGATAAGGTTTTCAGCAGCCAGCCGAAATGGATGGAAATTCTCGTGAAAACCATGGCCGAGCGCCTGAGAAAAGCAAACGCTCGGATCAAAGTTTAAAGTTCAGTTTAAGGAAGAATTACAGTCGCAGAAGATGGTTTTCCGCTCATATCTTTGTCACCTTTGATGGTGAGTGAGCCATTAGCATAATAAGCTTCATCCAGACGGTATTTTGCGAGATTGATTTTCACAGTCTGACCAACGATCGCTTCACACGCATCAAATCCACCCTCAACTTTTTCCACGAGATCAGCAGTACAGCCGACAGGATATGTTTCCTGGCACGCGCCGACTTTCAGGGAGAAAGTATGTTTCTTGCAACCGCCGCCGTAAGAAACATCAACGAGAATGTTCTTCTTAGAAGCATCGAGTTTGGCCGAATGAACTGTGGCCGCAAAAGTTTGAGCACTGGAAAGAGCAAGCATCAGAGCAAAGAATTTCATAGGAACTCCTAATAAGATTGGTTGGGCTTCTTTACCAAAACCAGAGGGTTGTGCAAGGCGTCAGTGTAAACTTTCCACGCTCATTGCCACATAGGGTGAAATCCCTTACAAGGGTGCATTCTTATTTTTTGCCCGATTTTCTTCGAGGGGATCGGGATAGACGACCTTAAAGGTGATGTATGTCACGTCCTCGCTTACACGAATGTTTAAGTGCTCTCTTTGAGCATAAAAATCCCGATAATCTCATGGCCCTGCTTAAGCATGATGCTTTTCATGCTTTTCTCACTCTTCATGGAATTCCGGAAGGCGACGATGAATTCGTGCAGGCCTTTATTCATAAGTCTTTTTCTCATGAATACGATGTTGCTCATCAGGAGCAGCTCGAGTTTCTCGGAGATGCAGTCCTTCAGTTCATTCTGACAGAGGAACTTTACAACCGTCTTCCGCTTGAAAGCGAAGGCCGGCTCTCTAAACTCAGAAGCTCAATTGTGAATGAAGCATCACTGGCGATTCTGGGCCACGCTTTAAAACTGAATGAACTCATCCTCGTCGGAAAGGGAGAGTTCAAAAAGAATCTCTTCGACCAGGATACGGTTCTTGCTGATACTTTCGAAGCAATGCTGGCGGTGATCTACCGGAAAAACGGACTCGATTTTACGAGGAATCTTTTCTTCAAGTGGCTCGATCAATTCCGTCCCGGAGTCTTTGAAAATGATCTCGCTGACTTTGACTGGAAGTCGAAACTTCAGGAGAAGACCCTCGCAAAATTCAAATCTCTCCCGAAGTATACGTCTTATGAAAAGGATCATGGCTTTGTGATTGAGCTCTGGATTGAAGGGAAGAAAGTCTCTGAAGGTTTTTTTCACAGTAAAAAGTCCGGTGAAAAAGAGCTCGCTGAAAACGTTTTTAAAAATGAACTCATTTAGGAGTCTATATGCTTTTTGAAAATCAACATCCGCTGAACAAGGCCATCATGATTGCCGTTCTCGGAAAACCCAATGTCGGAAAATCTTCCTTCATTAACCATCTGCTGGGATTTGACCTCACGATTGTGAGTAATCTTCCTCAGACAACAAGAAACCAGTACCACTGTGCATTCACGATTGACCGCACAGAAGTTGTTCTCGTCGATACTCCGGGTATCCACGGCAGCAATATGGAACTCAATAAGCGCATGAACGGTCAGGCGCAGATGGGTTCTGAAGGTGTCGATATCAACTTCGTTCTCCTTGATCTCAATAAGCACATCATGGGGGAATTCCGCGATTTCCTGAAAAACTTTGAACATGAACTCTCACGCACATGGATCATCTTCACGAAAGTGGATCTCGTTGATGAGTCGAAATTTGATTTTCCTAAAATTATGGAAGAGCTGAAAACTTTGTGCCCATCGATCGAGAAGCATTTCGTGATCAGTGCAAAAAGCGGCCATAACATCCACACTGTGACTGGTGCGATTCAGGATGCTGCTCAATCGGCAATGCATCTTTATCCGGGTGGAGATGCTTCGAACATGAATGAGCGCTTCTTTGCGACGGAATATATCCGCGAGCAGGCGTTCAAGCTTCTGAAGGAAGAACTTCCTTATGAGATCGCTGTCGTCATTGATGAGTATAAAGATATCCGGAAGCCTGAAGGGGAAACTCCTGAGGCGCATATTTCAGCGAGCATCCTGGTGAACCGTCCGTCGCAGCGAGCGATTGTCGTGGGATCAAAGGGAAGTATTATTAAGGAAATCGGAATGGGCGCCAGAAAGAAAATCGAGGCCATGACCGGCGGAAAAGTTCATTTGAACCTTCACGTAAAAGTTTCCCCGAAATGGATGAATAACAATTTCGTTCTTGATGAGATCGGCCTGCCGCGTACTCAAAAAAGCGCGCGTGTGTGGAGGGCGAAAAAATGACAACTAGATCAATGGTGGTTTCGATCATCGGAAGACCAAACGTCGGAAAAAGTACGATCTTCAACCGTCTCATGAGAAAGCAATACCTCGCGATGACTCACGACCAGCCCGGTGTGACCCGTGACCGCCATTACGGCATCATGGTCATGGAAGAAGAAAGAGAGGGCGAAACTAAGAAAGAAGAAGTGATCCTGGTCGATACCGGCGGATTCTATCCGGAAAAAATCGAAATCGATCCGAAGAAGAAAAAGAACAACGTCGATCCGTTCTTCAATATCATGGCCGAGCATGCGAAACTCGCTATTGCCGAATCAGATCTCGTTCTCTTCGTGGTCGATGTACGCGAAGGACTTCTTCCGTTTGATGAAATGATCATGACCCACATCCGGACTGCCAAGAAGCCGGTGTGGCTTCTCATGAACAAGTTCGACACCGAAAAGCAGGACGGCGATCAATACGATTTCTATAATCTGGGTCTCGATGAAGAGAACATGATTCGCATGTCGGCAGAACATAACCGCGGCTTCTATGACCTCCGCGATAAACTTTTTACTCTCGCCATTGCTTTCGGTGAATCTGAGAAAGCGAAGGAAGAAGCAGAATACCTCCAGCGGGGAGTCCGTCCCCGCCATGATGTCGTTTCTTCTATTGCGATCATCGGTGCCCCGAACACTGGTAAATCGACTCTTCTGAACTGCCTCGTTGGTGCCCAGCGCGCGCTCGTGTCTGAAATTGCCGGTACCACAGTGGATCCGATTGAAGGCTATATTGATCTTTATTTCGGCCCGGATGTGGAGATGTTGAGTTCAAAGGAAAATCCATTCCGTAAAGACACTGAGACAATGTTCGAAGAAATGAAAGAACTCGCTCAGGATGGGAAGATCGTCGATTACTCTCTGAAGGATGAGGACGAACTCACATTAGAAGAACAAAAAATCTACGTCGAATTCGGACAGGAATCTGAACACGCGTTTGAGAAAGACGATGAAGAAGTCACGAACTCAAAAGATTTTGATTTTGATGAATCAATTGTAGAAGAAGATTATTTCACTGAAAAAAGCATCATGAAGGAAATCGAGCAGGGTTGGAATGCTCCTGCTTCGGAGCCGGTCGCTGATATTGAGCATATTGCCCATGTCAACCGCTGGCGTACGGTGAAACTCGTGGATACTGCCGGTATCCGGAAGTCAAAACTGGTTGAAGGCTTCATAGAAACTCAGAGTGTGTACCGTTCACTCCGTTCTATCACTGAGTCTGATATTGTTCTTTTCATGGTGGACTCGACTCTCGGAATCACTCACCAGGATCGCCGCCTTCTCGATATCGCCCTCGAGAAAGGAAAATCGCTTATCATCTGTCTCAATAAAATTGATCTTCTCCGCGAAACTTTCTCTGATCCGAAGAAAAAGAAAGACTGGCTCCAGGATCTCCAGGATACAATTCCATGGCTCGGATTCTGCCAGCTCATTACGATTTCTGCGCAGAAGAACCGGAACATCAATTACCTTCGCGAAGCGATGAAGCGCACGATTGTCATCCGTAACAAGAAAATTCCCACTTCTCAGCTCAACCGCTGTCTCACAGTTCTCACGGATACCAATCCTGTGATGGTGAGAAAGACCAACGGTATCCGCTTCAAGGTGAAGTACGCTTCCATGCTTAAGTCTTCTCCGCCGACCTTCCTGTTATTCAGTAACAAGTCGCAGGGAATTCCTGAAAATTATAAGCGCTATCTCATTAACGGTATCCGTAAGGAATTCAGTCTGACGAATACGCCGGTGCATCTGATTTTCAGAACATCTTCGGACATTGAAAGAAGAATGAAGAAAGTAGAGAAAAAGGCCGGGGCAGGCTCTAAAACCTGGTAGTACCTACCAGGTGAAGTTGTAGGTGATAATGATGGATAAAACATTTCCAGTAAGGTCATCAAACCCATAGGTCGATCCTTTCTTCTGGGCCGCCGTTGCGGTGGGATCATTCTGTTCAATCCGGCGATAATCCTGGGTGAACTTGTCGAAAAAATTAACTACGTGATAAAGAAATTCCACACTCACGTAGGACTTTTTCAGCTCGACTGGAAATTCCAGCCCGGCCCCGACGCCTGAACCAATACCGCCACCTTTCTGTTTATCAAATTCCTTACGGTCCACAAACTTGTTGGTTTGGTACCAGTATTCAAGTCGACCGATAAAATACGGATTGGAGTATGTGATGGCCGTGCCGAGATCAGTGGTGTCGATGTAGTATTTGTATCCCACAAAAACCCGGGTCATGTCCGTTACAATGGCGCCCACAGGCTTAGTCCGATACTGGTTGGTCAGCGTATCGAGAACCATTGTGTGCTTTGAGTATTCCACACCAATCATGATCGCCTGCTGGAAATCCATGAAGTAGTTGGTGGATAAATGGAAAGTAGGGTGGTTGTCGTCGTAAGCGTTTCCGCGGTTTCCGGTGAAAGTAGTGAATCCACCACCGAGATTCACGGAAAAAAATCTTCCGTAGCGGTAAAATCTTTCATCTTCCAGAACCTGAGAAGCTTCCAGGTCTTCGTTGAAATCAGAAAAGATATCACTTCCCCCGCTCACATCATCATCGAGTTCATCGCTGATCTGCTCAGGCGACTGAGCACCTGCCATGAGAGGCATCAGCACGAGAAAAATAAGGAAGATTCTTTTCAGCATAATTTAGAGGTAAAAGTGAACAGCGGCCTTGAGGAAATTATCCCCCAAAGTCTGAAAGCTGCTCCCACCCTCAGGGTCGGTGTTCCGGGCCGAAATACCAAACTCAAAACTGAAGCCAATACTTTCGATTCCCTGGAAATGAAATTCAGTACCGAGAGTTCCATCGACCTGATAGCCGGTTTTTGTCGAGTCATCCGTAGGATCGACGTAGTTCTGGGTGGCCAGAAGGCCCGCGAGATAAAAATTGAGCTGTGGTTCGTCAAAAATGATGCGGTAGAATTTAATCCCCGCACCGTATAAAGTGTTGTCTTCATCGGACTTAAAGCCCACGAGACCACCAATGGCGAAGGTTTTTGACTGCTGAATCTTGAGGGATATTGCCGGCAGCTCATTTGCGAGTTGATTGGTGAATCCAATACCCATTCTTCCCCGGAGATCGGCCGCCATCAGCAAAGTCGGACAAAGAGCTATGAGCACGATGATGAAAAATTTATTCATGGATTAAGTCTAGGGAATCGTTTGAGCTTTGACAACGCTTCCCGACGCGATTTAAACTTCTTTGGAATCAAGAATGCCAAAAGGAAATCTCACATGAGTGATGCAACTCAAACTCCGACTCTCGAGCAAACCCTGAACCGTACGGACTTCGGTCACTTTATGTACGAAAATCGCAAAGTTTTTTTCGGAGCCTTGCTCGCAGTATTGATCTGCATTCTTGCGTTCATCGGCTGGAAACAGTCCCAGGAAGCTTCGGCACTTGAAAAATCTGTGAAGGTTTTTGAATTCCATACCCGCACATGGGAAGAGGCCAAGGCCGGAAAGATAACTCCTCAGGAGCTCGTCCAGAAATATACTTCTCTCCCGTCCGATATTCATAACTCACCGGTCATGGTTCCGGTTGCTCTTGAAATCGGAAAATTTCTTTTCGAGAAAGGTGCTTACGCGGAAGCTGATACTGTCCTCACGAAACTGGATGTATCAAAGAATGCTCTCGGAAAATTCTTCGTCGGTATGCAGAGATATGTTGTTCTCGAAAAACTCGGGAAAACAGATGAAGCCATTGCTACACTTGAGGAAGTTCTCAAGCAGGAAGGCGGATTCATGAATGCACTGGTGGCGACTGAACTTGGCCGCCTCTATCTCGCAAAGGGCGAGAAAGGCAAAGCTCAGTCTCAGTTTGATTACGTGATCTCTACTTTTCCTAACGATGAACACGCAAAACTCGCGAAGCTCTACCTCGCACAAATGACGAAATGAAATTTCTCTTCCTTCTGATCTTTCTTTCCGGTTGCTCTGAGCTGAAGTTCAAAGCACCCGAGAAGGACCAGCGCTTTTTTCACATGGCGTGGGCAAAAAATCTCGATCCTTATTATGAATCGGGAAATCTCCCAATTGGCCTCGGGGCTTCCAGAATTTATAACGACATTGTTTACATGGGAAGCGCCTCTGGTTTCATGAGCGCGTACGACCTGGAAACAGGCCGGACTCTCTGGACTCAGGATGAGAAAACTCCGCTGGGTGGACCGGTGGAACTCTTTAAGGATCATGTCGCTTACGGCGGAATGAGCGGAAGATTTTTTGTCCGCCACTATCTTACCGGCAAATTGAAATACGCTATTGATCTCGGAGCACCTGTAGAAAGTGCACCGTTTTTTTTCAACGAAAGACTCTTCGTTTATCTTCGTGGTCATCAGCTGGTTCATCTTGATGCTGAAACCGGGAAGATTCTCTGGGTTTATAAACGGGCCGTTCCGGTCACAACAACACTTCAGAGAACAACCAGACCACTTATTCTTGGAAATAAAGTTATCGTCGGTTTTGCTGACGGATTCCTGGGAGCACTCTCGCTTCAGGAAGGGCTTCTGCTCTGGGAAACGAAGCTGGTTGAGACTTCGAAATTTGTGGACATAGACTTGAATCCGCTTCAGGCGGGTGGAATGGTTATTTCCGGCTCTCCGTCGGGAAATCTTCAGGCCGTGAATCCTGATAGCGGCGCGATTTCCCGCACCTATCCGGTGAGTGTCATGGCGCATCCATATCTCAAAGGGGAGCAGCTTATTCTCGGAACCAATGATGGTGAAGTCATCATCATGAGTCTTAGTGGCGATGTGCTCAAACGCGGAAAAATCTCAGATCAGCCGGTGAGTGCAGTCACCTGGTGGAAAGGTCACATCATTGCAGCAAGTTTCGATGGTTACCTTCGGGCGGTGGACCCCCTTTCCATGAAGGTCGTGGATGAATTCGCCCTGGGAAACAACCTCTCTGCGGTTTTTTCCGATATTTCTACCACACCGGATTATTTGTCGCTCTATTCCTCGAGAAACAGGCTCTATCTTTTTCAATAGACAGGGACGATCTTAAAAAAGATGTCTTTTTCAGTCTGGCTTTGCTAATTCCTGATTACGCTTGATAGCATGTCTTACTTCTTAAGGCCTTGGAGGCCAAAACTATCGAAGGAATGACCATGAAACATCTCCTGATTGCCGGATTATTTACTCTATCAGCTACTGCTTTTGCTTCCGTGAAAATTGAAGAAGAAGTCTTTGTCCCTGCTCAAAAACCAGAAGTCGTGAGAGAACTCATTGAGACAGGATCGGTAATTATCGATCACGTGAGCTCAGAGGGTTTTGAACTTTATGGTGAGAGAGGTCTCTCTGAATACCTCGATCAGAAAAATGTTCTTCACTTCGACATGAAGTCTCTCAAAAACAAAATGCTCGCAGACTATCCGACCCATGCGGATCTTACCCGTAAGCTTCAGGCCGCGGTGGCGAAACTTCCCGGGCGGATGAAACTTTTCTCCATCGGTAAATCGATTAAGGGAAAGGATTTATGGGTCGTGAAAATTTCCGACAATGTTGAGACTGATGAAACTGAACCTGAGTTCAAATACATCTCGAGCATGCACGGTGATGAAATCACCGGTCGCGAACTCACTACTTTTATGATCGAGGAAATTGCTGATAAATACGGCAAGGATAAGATGATCACTGATCTCGTGGACAACACTGAGATCTTCATCATGCCTTCGATGAATCCGGATGGTTCGGAATTGCGCCAGCGCGCGAATGCAAACAATGTCGATCTCAACCGGAATTTCCCTGACTGGAACTCCGGCGCTCAGAATAATTCAGCGGGTGCCCAGCAGGAAAACAAGGCCGTGATGGCGTGGCAGGGAAGTCGTCAGTTTGCTCTGTCAGCTAACTTCCACGGTGGTTCAGTCGTTGTGAACTATCCATGGGACGCTACTTATGACCGTCACCCGATGGATAAATTTATCCAGGAACTTTCTACTGTTTACGCTGAACTGAATCCTGAAATGAGAAACTCTTCTGAGTTCCACGGTGGTATCACTAATGGTGCTGACTGGTACGTGGTGAAGGGCGGAATGCAGGATTGGTCAGTGTTTTTTCACAATGATCTCCAGGTCACGATCGAGCTCTCTGGTACGAAGTGGCCAAGTTACTCAGACATTCCTGCTTTCTGGAAAAGTAACCGTGACTCTATGTACGCTTACATGAAACAGGTTCACCGTGGTGCCGGATTCAAACTCGCGCGCTCTGGTGCTGAAGGAACAGTAGGTATTAAGCAGGTCTCTCCGGTCATAAAAGACCTGGGAACATATGCCTTCAGAAATGCCGAATTCTATAAAGTTCTTCCGGAAGGGGAGTACGAGTACACTGTGACGGAGAAAAATTCTCCTGCGAAAAAAATCACAGTGCGCGTGGAAGAAGACATGATCCGTTCCAACGGAAATTACTCGGCCCTCAGATAAGTTTCAGAATAAATTCAAATTCCTGAGCGGTAACCGGCAAAATTGAAAGCCGGTTACCCTTTTGAAGAAGACGCATTTCCTGAAGATTCTTTTCTTTCTTCAATTCTTCCAGCGGCATCGGTCTTTTTAAATCCTTTTCAAATTTCACATCGACCAGAAACCAGCGGGGATTTTCCTTCGTGGCCTTGGGATCAAAATACTCGGATTTCTTATCGAATTGTGTGGGGTCGGCATATGGCAGGGAGGCGACGGCCGCGATCCCGGCTATACCGGGCACTTCACAGCTCGAGTGATAAAAGAAGATGAGATCCCCTGGTTTCATCTCATCCCGCATGAAATTGCGTGCCTGGTAGTTCCGGACTCCGCTCCAGGGTTCAGTCTTCTTCTTTTTTAAGTCATCAAAGGAGAAGACATCGGGTTCAGATTTCATCAGCCAGTGTTTGATCGCCATAGGAACATATTGGACAAGATCGCACGGTTAATCAAGTTTCTCTTTTCCTCTCCGAACAGGAACGTGAGGTGAATGATGAAAAACTTTGTGCTGGTCCTCCCGTTTCTTCTTATTTCCTGCTCGCATATGAGTCATGAGCAAAAAACTGTTCAGTTTCCGTATGCTGAAGAGCTGGTGGAAAAAGTTCAGAAGGTTGCCGTGAGAGCTCCGGCAGGATTATCCGAGAAAGAAGAGAAATCACCCCGCCGAACATATTTCGTCACTCTTTATCATCAATACCTCACGTTCACGCGTTACCTCGGAAAAGAAAACGATGTAAATTCCTGTCCCCAGTTTCATCACGATAAGATTGAGACAGAAGCTTTCAATGTTCCGAAAGTCACACTCTTCAAGAACCCTAAAGTCGGGGCGGACGGACGTGCGTATTTTCCGGAAACAGTTTTCAAGAACAAATTTTCCCTCGAAGATTACCACGCTGACCTTTCGCTTGAACTCGCCACTCTTTGTGAAGAAGGGGTGAGTGATAACTTTTATAAGTTTGATAACCTCATCACTCACTATGCTGATAAGGCATCTTTTCATCAGAACAAGACGGCCATGGCATCTGTTCTCAAGATCCCTGTATTCGCTAATTTTTATCTCCTCAAGATGATGGATACTGAGAAGAAACAGAAGTTCTCTCATCCGGAAGAAAAACGTTTTATTGAACTTACTCGGACACAATGGTTTCCGGCATACATTCAGGAAGCGAGCCGCATGCGGAACAGCTTTCTCGATAACAAGCTGGTAACGAGGTAATTATGAAATACACATTTCCATTCATCGCTCTTCTGTTTGTCTCCTGCGGAGAAATTAAAACCAACGCAGGTGCCGGCATCGGAGAAGTCCGAGCATTGAACCCGGTTGCCATTTCGACCACTGACAATCTGGTGTTTGATTCCATCTGCTCAGCACTCACTAAGAAATCTCAGAAGCTCTCTTCCGCTCTACCGAATGCTCTGAGCTTTGATGTTCAGGAAAAAGATTGCGAAGGAAAGAATGTGACCTTTGCCACGCAACAGGTAAGAGTCGAAAACAATTCTTCAGAGGGTTACCAGCTTCGCCGGCAGGATACGAGCGGGCTTTTTGTTTTTCCTGCTGTCGAGACTCAGGATAAAGGGATCATGCAGGCCATCTGTTCAGGGACTGCCACGGCTCTTCCTGCGATGAGATCAACAGATGAAGCGATGTGGATTTCTACTGCGGGATATAGCTCTACCGATTGCCCGTCCGCTTCGGGAGAAGTTTGTATTCTTGTAGAATATGGTGCCCGCGAGGGAACCGGTAACAGTTTCCGGATTCATACCCGTGATTTTGTCCGTTTCAACCTCCAGTCAACTTCCGGAAAATACGGATACTTCACCCACCGCAAATCTTTCTCAGAAAATAACTGTGAAAGGGGCAAAAACACGGAATCCATCGCCACTATGCGCTGATTTTTATTGCAGGTGTGTTCATTTTGTTGAAACAATCCGGGTATACCCAAAAGACCCGGAGGTTTCATGAAGCTCATTCTTCTTTCCCTCGTCGTTCTCTTCGCCTTTGCCTGTACCCCAAAAGATGATCCGAAAACAAATGGGCCAGGTGATGAGCGCGGTATGAATCCCATTGTGGTCCAGGACGGAACAGATCTCAAGATCGCCCTGATGGAAGCTTGCGGAGTCCTCGAACAAAAAGAAAGAAATCTTGATGATTACGTAGGACGTGAAGACTTCAAGTTCTCTTATCAGGAATCTCAGTGCGGTGGCACAAGAACGACTGGTTCAAATGTTGTTGTTCAGGTGAAGCGAGTAAATACAAATTACGAGTTCTTTGATGCCAAAGGTGAGTTCCGCATGCCGGAAGTTGAAACTCATAAGAGCGGACTCATGAAAGAAATCTGTGAGTCACTCGTAGGTATCAAAAACCCTCTGGTTTCAGGTCAGACGGCGATTGAAATGCGTGCGGTGACGACAAGTAATTGCCGGAACGACAGATCGAATGTCTGCCTTCATATCATGCGCGGAAAAATTTCCAGCGATGGTCTTTCCTATAAAGTGGGCGAGAGTACACTGATGAATATCCAGCTCTATGGGAATAA
>JAYVHR010000217.1:0-6100 GCA_043771075.1 Bacteriovoracaceae bacterium | reverse complement strand
CGCGAAAGGCAAACGTGGGTTTAACTATCTAGCTGCACACGGCGGTTAAACTCATCCCTTGTGATCTGACCGTCCTTAATCGCCGTCTGGACGACTTTCAGGGCGTCTTCGAACTTAGGTCTGTCTTCGGTGGGAACGATGCTGAGATCGATGTGTTTCTGGTCAATCACACCCGTATACTTCACAGCTCTTTTTAACAGAATTATCGCCTGGTTCAGTTCCACTTTTCCTCCGCGGTTGTGCCAACCATTTTTAACATGATTGGCACCCGGGTATCAAGCGGCCTTGAGGCTGTTTTGCGGAATAGCGGCATCTATCAATTCGTTAATATTTTCATCCGAAAGCCCGTCATACTGAGCGGCCTTGCAGATTACCTGGAGCTTCTGGTTCAGCTTC
This sequence comes from Bacteriovoracaceae bacterium, assembly GCA_043771075.1. GTDB lineage: Bacteria > Bdellovibrionota > Bacteriovoracia > Bacteriovoracales > Bacteriovoracaceae > Peredibacter. Next base: position 5,704 of record JAYVHR010000217.1, on the reverse strand, counting down.
CCGATATTAAGTCTCGTCTTATGTTCAGTTTCTGACTCGAGAACGGCCTCATGAATAAGGTCGCGGTACTGGCACACTAAAATTTCCGTAAAGTTTTCATGTTTCGTATTATTCAAACAAGGCCTCCCATAAATCCGTTTTCGTCATTCGATTGTTTCTTGGGCTCAGTCTAAGGCCGTGAAGGTTTCTTCATGATTAAAAATGTCGGGTATTTAAAATCGGGGAGATAGAACAAATGAACTTGTTTAAATGCCTTAACAATCGGTCGCCCATTATGAAAATGACAAAATTCCGGGGCATGCTACCATTTAACCATGGATAAATTAGAAACGTTTTTTATAGAGGGCGAAGCCTTCCTTCCTGGCAATCCTCTTCAGCTGAGACTCGCCTTTCTGGCCCTTCTTTTGAATAGGAATGTTCTCGTAGAAGACGTCCCGGGCATGGGGAAAACCACTTTGGTGAAATATTTCGCCAAGGCCACGGGGCTCGATTTCCGGCGCATCCAATTTACCAGCGATCTCATGCCATCCGATATTCTGGGTGTATCAATCTTTCAGAAAGAATCCGAAAGTTTCGTTTTTAAACCAGGACCGATTTTTGGCGAATTGATTTTAGGGGATGAACTGAATCGCGGAACTCCCAAGACTCAGTCAGCACTCCTTCAGGCGATGGAAGAAAAAGCAGTTACGGTTGATGGTGTGAACTACGCCCTTCCGGCGCGGTTCTGTTTATTTGCGACCCAGAATCCACGCGGCCAATACGGAACCTATCCCCTGCCGGAATCTCAGCTCGATCGCTTTCTCTTTAAATTCTCCATGGGCCACCTGACACGCGAAGAAGAAATTGAACTTCTCGCTACCGGACAGAGGCTCGAGAAGCTTCAGAAAATGAAACCTCTTATCAGTCACACTGATCTCGAAATCTGGGAAGAACAGGTCCGTAAAGTGACTGCTTCACGCATGCTCCTGGGTTACGTCTCAGATGTACTGCAGGTCTCAAGAAAAGATGCCGAGTATGGTTTGTCTCCGAGAGCAGGGCTGGATCTTCTGGACGCCGCACGCGGCTGGGCCTTTCTTGAAAAGCGCGACCATATTATCCCGGATGATGTGCAGATGGTTTTCCCGTTTGTCGCCGCTCACCGGATGTATTCGTATCAGTCACTGCCGGTTCACGCCGAGCAATCCCGGGCAAAGGACTTTGTCGGATCGGTTCCTTTCGTTAAGGTCAAATGAGCCCGTGGATCGAGCGCATGATGCGCTCACGGACGCGGGTTTATATTTTCCCCACACGCATGGGTGGCTATGCCATCGGTCTTATTTCGCTGATGTTTCTTCTGAGCATTGGTTACAGTAATAATCTTCTGTTAATTTTTACGATCACATTGTTTGGACTGAATCTCCTGTGGGTTGTGAATTCGCATTTTCATCTGGCGAGATTAATTCCCGGTCAGGTATTCGTGGAAGACGGTCACTCCAATACTCCGTTAGGCGCGACATTTCGCTGGAAGAAGTGGCCGCGGGGAAATCTGGATTGGTCGATGAAACTCATTGGAGAAAATAACCGGACAGATGTGAGAATTCTGGGTGAAGAAGAGGGGAGAACAATCGGCGAGGTCACCCTCCCCTCGCGCGGTTTATATCAATGGACTCACCTTCTCGTAAAAACTGACCGTCCTTTCGGGCTCTATCAGACATGGATCTATTTTAAGATCGATGTCACTGCCCACGCCTACCCATCGCTGTTAAAAGAAATGCCTCTCCCCGCTCCGGAAATTCTTGAAAGAGAAGGCACCATCACCGGGGAGAAAAAAGGAGACGATGGTCTCAGGGGCCTCGCCCAATATCAGGGTGAAGGATCCAAACGCATCAGCTGGAAGCATTACGCGAAGTCGGGGGATCTTCTCGTGAAAGAAGGCGAGGAATTAAAAACCAATCTCATGCGCATAAGACTTCAGCTGCCGGTTGATAAAAATAAGCGCGAAGCGGAACTCTCAAAACTGGCGACTCTCATGGTGTATTGTCACCGTCAGGAAATTCCTTTCGTCTTCATGGGCGAAAAGGAAAAAGGTCCCGGAGCTCATCTCGAGTTACTGAAGGATTGCCTGCGGGAGCTTTCACTGTGCTGAGAAGTGAAGTCAAATCCATCCTCATTCTGACTCTTTTCAGTTATCTCATGTGGGATTACCTCACGATTGCGACGATCGGCTTCAGTTCACTGGGACTTCTTCTCATTGGTCTCAATGTCAAAGTGCCGAAAAATGTCCGCACTGTCATTGCACTCGCTGTTTTTGCCTCTTACTGGTTCAAATATGGGAAGGTCATTGATCCGGAAGTTGGTCTCAATTTCTTAACGTCAGTCGTGATTCTTAAGCTTCTCGAGAAAGAATCCCTCCGTGACAGTTACATGATTTTCTTCGGTCTCATTCTCCTTTTGTCAGCGGGAGCACTTTTCGAAAAAACTCTCACCTATGTCATTTTCTTTGTGTCGTCGTTTGCGATTCTGCTGTTTGATTTCTACGGAACGTTACTCATTAAATCCCGCACACGTGATCTCTTAACCGGATTCCTCTGGGTCATCCCCATGACCTGCGTGCTTTTCTTTGCGGTTCCCCGGATCCTTTCTCCACTTCCTTTCCGGAGTTCCAATCCTTCGGCGGGTGAAGTCGGTTACACTCCGAACGTAAGAATTTCCGAAGTAGAGAGTCTTGAATTGAGTGATGAGCCCGCTTTTCAGGCGTCACTCGAAAGACCCATTTCTCCCGAGAAACTTTACTGGCGGGGAAATGTCCTTTCCCAGACAGATGGCTGGAATTGGTCGGCCTCTCATAGTGATCACCTGGTGTTTCCTGCAGAAAAAAATCCCAAGCTGTTACCCGGTGAGTTTCTGCAGAAAGTCCGGCTCTTCTCAAAAAGTGAATATTATTTCGGCCTCGATCACGTGGAGAAATTTTATTTTGGCGGAAGCACTGTTGTGCCCGATGATCTTCACGCCCTTTCTCAGTCGAGTGATGAGTGGAAACCGCGCTATGAAGTGCTGAGCCGGCTTGACGGCGTTCACTCGGAGAAAACTCCGACTGCGAAATACCTGAAAGTTATCCTTTCGAAAAAAACGAAAGAATGGATTGCTGAAAATTTCCCTTCCATCACGGTGGAGGGACTTCGGGATGATATCCAGAAATATTTTCAGAAAGAAGGTTTCACTTACTCACTTAAACCCGGAAAGGTAGTTAACTTCCGCGATTTTATGATGGATAAGAAAACTGGTTTTTGCTCACACTATGCTTCGGCGACCGCGACAATTCTCCGGGCCCGAGGATTTCCGGTAAGGCTGGTTTCCGGTTACATGGGCGGGAACTATAATTCCTACGCCAATTTTTATCTCGTCACCCAGAATGATGCTCACGTCTGGATCGAAGTCTGGGAAAACGGGCTCTGGAAGCGACTTGATCCCACTGTCTGGATTGTTCCTGATCGTCTTACCATGGGAGGAGAAGCTTTTTTAGGGACCATTGCCTCGAGCTCACAGAATCCCCTCTCACGCTTTAAATTCGATCTGAAATGGCTTCAGGAAGCGACCAAATGGTTTCACCAGTGGGATTTTAAGTTCTATAACTGGCTCGAGGAGATGGATTATTATGGGCAGGAAGCGATCCTTTCAAAGTTCAAATTCAAGCGCGAATGGCTATATACCTTTGCTCCGGTATTTGTTGCTTTCTTCCTTGGTCTTTATTTCTGGCAGACGAGGCGGAAAGAGGAAATTTATGGCATGGGTCCACACGAACTCGCGTGGAAGGAATTTTTCTCGAAAGTATCCGCCCGTGGACTGCTGCTTATTCCTGTTTCCTTGAAAGAAAATGAAGAGAAGCTCGCGGGCTGGGATCATCCGGAGAAAGAAAAAATCCGGACACTCTGGAAAGAACTGATAGCGAAGTCATTCAGGGAATCGAAAAGAACGGACTGGAATCTCATCCGGAAAAAAATCAAGAAGCTTTAGTTCCGGTCAATAACCTTAAATTCCGCATCCACAGTTTTCGTTTTATCTACCGGTGACTGCTCTTTCGGAGCATCTTCTCTCGCCTGAAGTTCCTGTCCCCTCTTTTCCATCGCACGGTACATCTGCCAGAAGCGGCGGATGAAATATACGGCAAAGAAAAAGAGAAGGAGTTTGAACAGTTTCATGTGATGACTCTAAGAGGAAAATGGCCCGTTGTCAGGCCTCATCCTTTTTAGGATCACCGGCCGGGAGAAGTGCTGCCGCGGCCGCTTCGGCGTCTCTGCGGTTTTTTTCTTCCTCAGCGACTTTCTTCGATTCTTCTGCGGCGAGTGCTTTTTCCTGACTGAGTCGGATCGCTTCCAGTTTTTCTTTCAGTTTATTGTCATTGAGCTGCTTGAATTCGTCTGCTGCTACCGACAACTGAGCGTCGTGATCGCGGAAGAAAACCGCATTCACATACCGGCGCAGTTCCTTCTTGTCGCTTTCGCCAATGCAGTGAATGAGCCCGACATATTCAGGCTTTTTACCCTGGGCTTTTGCCGGCTGAACGTTCACATAGAATGGAGCGGGTTTTGAGAAATAGAGATTTGTTCCTGCGGTCAGTTCTTTCTCGCAGGTAAAAATAATATCGGTCTCTGACATTTTGAGGACATTCACGTTGAGAAGAATAAGGGCGTGGGAAGCGATATTGGTTTTCTTGATAGTCACTGTGGGTTCATGCTTAGGATGCTTCTTCACATGAGAAAGTTTCTTATCAAGCAGCTCAGCCATTTTGATCAGGACTTCGGCCTCAAGTTCTCCGTCTGTCGCCATCATGTGCTCATGGCCCAGCTGCTGACGGAGTTCCTTCGTGGGAATAGCCGTGTTGAATACGACAATATAAGGGGACGATTCAGCGTGATCCCGCTTCACGACGGCCACCAGCTTCTCCAGAAAATCGAAGTCAATCTTCGCGTCTTTAATTTCGCTTGATTCAAGGGCAACTGCGATGAGCTGCGGACAGAGCCTCGAGAGATCATCGGCGATCTCTTTCAGGTAAGGTGCGCACCGTATGATGTAAGGATACTTGTCTGTGCGTTTCTGCTTCATGAAAAAGCGGAATTCCTTGTCGATGATAAGGAACTTCGTATTCTTTTCCTGTGAGCGGGACATATTGTCTTCCACCCAGGCGGCCATCTTCTTCTTGTGACGGCGGATATACTCCTCTCTTTCAGCTTTGCGATCATTGATATCAACTTCTTCCATTCCCTCGGGTGGAATGTACTCATCGATGACGACAAACTCGAGATCTGCACTCGCGTTGAAGTGATAAAAAAGATTTTTCGATGAGGTATCTGTGACGAAAAATTCCTTCGAAGGAATGATCTTATCTTTAGTCCAGAAATGCTCGAGCCTTACGCGGTCACCTTTAGCGAGCTTGTAATTTGTCTCAAGGTGAAGACCCTCAGCATACACATAACCGATTTTTGCCACGGCCCCGGCTTCCCAGGTCTCAGAGAGTTCAGCGGCCGCGAATCCATGGGCCGGGGTTGCATCCGGAGAAATGAGCATGGCCGTATCGTAAACCACATCAAAAACTTCCGCCGACTTGATATGCGTGAGATTGATTCCGGTAGAGATACTTTCATTCAGGACTTCCCGGGGTGAAAGGTAATCCACCAAACCCACCGTCACAGGTTTGTGATCAAATTCCGTGCGCGCAATCAGGCGC
>JAYVHR010000216.1:0-17248 GCA_043771075.1 Bacteriovoracaceae bacterium | reverse complement strand
AAGCCGGAGCTCATCGCTGCTCTTGCGATGAACACAAATCAGAATTCCCTTACTGTCGTGAACGGTTACAAAGACAAGGATCTCCTTCGTCTTGCCCTTCTTGGGAATCAGCTCGGCAGAAAAGTTATCGTCGTTGTTGAGAAATACTCCGAGCTGACTGATCTCATGACGCTCTCTCAGGAAACTGGTGTTGAGCCGGTGATTGGTTTACGCGCAAAAATTGCGACGAAGTCATCAGGCAAGTGGGCCTCTTCAGGTGGTGACTACGCCAAGTTCGGTCTCACCATTACGGAAATTCTCCAGGCCGTAAAATATCTCCGCTCCATTGATAAGCTTCATTGCCTGAAGCTTTTCCATTTTCATATCGGCTCCCAGATTCCCGATCTTCGTACGATCAAGGATTCCATCTCTGAAGGTGCCCGTATTTATGCCAAGCTCTACAAAGAGGGAGCGAAGCTCGAGTTCTTTGATGTGGGCGGTGGTGTTGGTGTCGACTATGACGGAACCCGGTCGAACTCCCCTTCATCAATCAACTACACGACCCGCGATTACGTTGCGGACGTGGTTTATATCCTGAAACAAGTCTGCGATCTCGAGGATGTTCCGCATCCGAATATCGTCTCCGAGTCAGGACGTGCCATCACCGCCCATCACTCTTGTGTGGTGACGAACGTTTTTGGTGCACTCGAAATTACTTCGACGTCGAACTTTAATACCGACAAAGTCGTGAACGAAAACATTCTCGTTTCAAACATGCGCGAGCTTACGAGCGACATCGGACCGAAGAATTATCAGGACGTTTACAACGACGCCACAAAACTCAAAGAAGAATCCATTTCAGCCTTTAAGTTCGGTATCCTTTCTCTCGATGAAAGAGCGAAACTTGAAACGCTTTACTGGAGGCTTTGTACCGAGATCATCAAATACGCTTCCATGGATGAATACGCCTCGGATGAAATTCTTCTTTTGAAGAACTCGATGGCCTCTCAGTACATGTGTAACTTCTCCATCTTCCAGTCTGCTCCGGATACATGGGCGATCGGCCAGATTCTCCCGGTGATGCCGATTCACAAGCTGAATGAAAGACCGACAGAGGTCTGTACTCTCGTTGACATTACCTGTGACTCTGACGGGAAACTCGATACCTTCCTTTCACCGGATGGCCCGACCAATACTCTTCCGATGCACAAACTTAATGGTGATGATTATTACATCGGTCTTTTCATGACTGGTGCGTATCAGGACATCATGGGTGATAACCACAACTGCTTCGGCCGCCTGAATGAAGTGCATATCTTCGCGGACGATGATGATCCGACCGATTTCTACATCGAAGAAGTGATTTACGGAAACAGATCGGAACAGGTTCTGGCGACTCTCCAGTACAATCCGGAGACGATGGCGCAAATGCTCAAGTCTGCGATTGATACTCAGGTGAAGCGCGGGAAGATCAGACCTCGTGAAGGGGTGGATCTGACTGATTTCTACGAGTCATGTTTGAAGAGTTATACGTACTTAAAAAAATAAAACCGAGGCCCCTGGCTGCCGCCAAGGGGCCTCGCTACTATCCTCTGACCAGTTCAATCGGGCTTGTTCCATCTCTATAAAATTCCCTGCACTTACCGATAAGTATCTGAATGTGCCGATACTTTTTTTACCTCATCATTTTCTATGCATCAGCTCTTCACGCTCAACCAAATTGCGTGGAATCAAGTGCCTGCCAATCCCAGCTTTTGCGGGTGGAAATTTCAAATTCCATTTTCCAAAGTAGCGGGCAGGAATTTTTGCCGATCCTGAGAAATTTGGCCGAGTCACCGTCTCTCAATTCTCTCCTCAAGGGGCCGCGGACAATTCCATCGCTAGCATTTCCGCATAACCGTCAGAGCTGCCGAAATGAAAAACAATTAGGGCACCCGGACTTTGCGAATGTCAATTGTGAGCAATCCGGACTTTGTAGAGACGGCGCTCTTTCCAATGCCGCCAGAGAACTAATCTGTTTTAAACTTCCCTGTCCGCTCATTGAAGGAACTCTTCTCACCGGAAGATGCACGGGCGTGACAAACATTTTTACCAACGAGATATCATTTCCAACTCCGGTAACGATCGAAAATATACGGATGACACCAAAGAATGTTGAGTTCTCCGCCAATCGCGCGAAACTTTGTTTTGAAATTAATGAACTCGCCGTCTCTGCTTCTGTCAGTCTGGGACTTGATACCTCACGGACGAATCTCCCTGACAGAGCAATTCATGTTTCCGGAATTCGGACCAGTATTCCAGCTCCCAGAAACGTATGCCTTTCTGCCAACGTAAATCTTGGAAGCCCCACTCCTGTTTCAAATTTCACTATCACGACGACAGACAACGCTCCATTCATAACTGATCAGATGATTATGACTGCTGCGAGATCAGTTGGCCTTTCAGGACTCTCCGGATATCCACCCGAAGATCTGGAACGGATTAAAGGCGAAATCATTCCTGTCATTGTTCAGCCACTCAGGGACTCGCTCGAAAACGGAGTCAAAACCAGTCTCGCGAGAGTTTTTGAAACTGAGATTAATAAACTCGCAAGTGCGAGAACCGGTAGTCGTTCGGGTCTTGTGAGCATGAACGGCATGTTGGATGAAATCGGCCTGGGCAATATGCGATTCAAAGAGCAGCTGGATCGACTTGAATGTACTTCCCTTGCGGCCGCGCGCAGACTAATTCCACTGGATCACGCCTGTCGCTCTATGGAGAATTTTGCTGACCAGATAAATTCACCAATCTTCGGTCTAGGCCAGCAGTGGGAATATAAAGCACTTCTTGCTGAGGGAATGAAACTCAACGTGACCTCCGAGGGTCTCAAGCAGAGACTGATTTCGATGAAAGAACTTTTCCTGGCAAATCATAATCCAAATGAACGCCCGGAAGATCCATCGCCGTTTGCTAATGAGAGCAGAAGATCATGGAGAGAGTATAACGAGAAAAGCATCGCTGATTTCGTTGATCCCGTGATTGAAAAAATTTCTCAGAATCAGCTCCAGACGCAGCTTCCGGATTTTGTCGAGTTTCAGGATCTCCAGCAAGGAAGATTCGGGCGCGATGTGGGAGTGAGTGTACCTGAAATCTGTAGCGATTCTCAACCCTCCCCGCATGCCCGGCGTTCCATTCCGAATTGCCCGGTTCAGGCCTATGTTGATCTGAATGAAATGAATTCTCTTTTTGCAAAAATGTGGCAGGAAGGATCTTTTTGTCAGACCGGCAAAGGTGCGTTTACTCCTGCCGCCCAAAGATACAACTCCACCGGAACACCTCAGGGTACCGGCTGTGCTTTTGAAGTGAACAGCGTCAGTTGCTTCATCAACTCACCTCCGCGGATTGTGTGGGACGCGCGGACCAGAAAATATAAGACAAGCTTAAGTCTCAAAGAATGTTTTTATCCCGGAAGCCTGGCCGAGATCGGAAAGTTTGGAGGAGATCTCGACGTTAATTTGTCATTCTCTCCAAAAGTTTGCTCTGGTGGAGACTTCTGCATCGATCGGCCAGTAGTCAGTACGCGCCTGAGGCCTGGCACAGGTCGCTTTGGGCTTGAGCGCGATCCTCTGAGCAACTGGGACGAAACAATTCTGGGAATCATCAACAGCAGTGTTACAAATGCGATGAGAAAATCCCTGCGCATTCCTCTCACAGGCGGAATTCAAGCCCTTTCTTCCATTCCACTCACTGCGGAAGGCAGAACCGATGCCGGCCCGGGATATTTTGGTGCATGCCTCAAGCTCGCACCGGGCGCGACACCTGCAGCAGTCAGTGGCCAATAATTTATTTGATTTTTCCAATCTTTCTCAGAAACAAAAAGACTTCAACAGATAAGAAAATCGTGAACGACGAATAGAACGTCCACACGAGGAACACGAGAAGTGTTCCGGCCGCTCCATACACAGAATCGGCGGCGACTTTTTTCAGGTAGCTCGCAAGTAAAACGTTACCGATCAAAAAGAATACCGAAGACAGGAGTGCCATCTTAAACGCATGCCGTTTTCGCGGGCGTTTGCTCGGCGTGAAGTAATGAAGACCCATGAACATGCAGATATAAAGAATAAAATTTGCGATCATGGCAAAGTTCTTATACTCGCCGAAAATTTCATCCATAAAGGCGGTCAGAGAAAATGATCCGATAAGAAGAGCAGCTCCCATGATCACGGCGAGCATCGCAAAAATTCTCTCCCAGAGATGAGTCCTTACCGGTTTATAAACATCCGGACTCCAGAAGCCGTAAATCACATCGAGAGCATAACGAAACTGGAGGAAAACAAGTGAAGCTGTGAAAAGTAATATCAGCGCTCCAATGATTCCGGAAATCGAACCAATGTTAATCCCTTCCTTAGCGTTGACGAAGATGAGCTGGATCATGTCCCCCACTTCTGGAGAAAAAACGATTCCTGCTCGCTCAACAATCTTTGCCTGAGTGCTCTCTCCGATAAATGTCGCGACATAAAGAACGATCAGGAAAAAGGGAGCAAGTCCCAGGGCCGAATAATAGGAAACAGAACTTGAAAGTAGAAAAAGATTATCGTCGTAGATTTTGGTGGCGAGATTCTTAATCCTGGCGCCAGGACTTTTGTGGATCAGTTCCATCTTCTTCCTCCATCCGGAGATACTGTTCTTTATAGCCGAGATAGGCCTTATAGTGATTCGAGATCTTGTGAATCTCCTCTGCACTCAGGGCGCGCTCAACAACCGCCGGGCGCCCTTTGATCATGCTTCCTGCCGGAAACTTTTTACCAGGACTTACTAATGATCCTGCGGCCACCAGACAATTGTCGCCGATCTCTGCTCCATCCAGAATAATCGCACCCATCCCGATGAGGCAACCGTCACCGATTTTACAGCCGTGCAGGACAACACTATGACCGAGGGAAGTGTTTTTTCCCAATGTCAGTGAGTTGAGCTCTGTCACATGGAGCATGCAGAGATCCTGCACATTTGTATTCTCACCTATTTTGATGAAGTTTACGTCGGCGCGGGCAACTGAATTGTGCCAGATGCTGACATGAGCACCGAATTCAGCGCGTCCAATCACCTGAGCACCGGGTGCGATATAAACACCAGTGCCTAGGTCAGGAAAGAAACTCAGATAACGCGAAACACGTTTCATTCATGCTCCCTTGAGAACTGCGAAGAGGTGGGAATTATCCGGAAAAAAATGCGGACCCAGGAACTGAATCTTTCCCCCTTGTCTCATCACTTCTTCCGCCAACTCATTCAGAATATCCACCGACAGATTTTTCTTACTCACTTTCTTATGCAGCTCCACTGTTCCTTGTTCGAGATCAATTTTACCCCAGAGTTTTCTTTCCACCGGGAGGACCAGGTGAATGACTTTACCTTCGGACACACTCTTCACAATGAGATCCAGATCCGTCACGATCTTTCTTGATTTCATCATCCGCTTCAAACGCTCTTTCAACTGGGCCGAATAAAAATCCATGATCGAAGGTCTGATCACACGGCACTTATCGAGAATTTCCACACAGGTCTTCTCAAAAAAATCTTCGTCAAAGTGCGTGATGACAGTGATGTCGTCGTTGAAGTGCTTGATGAATAATTTTTTCATCTGATCGAGACCCGTCACTACCACCGGCAATGAATCATAGAGTGTGATTTCCATCACTTTCTTGGCGATGGCCCGGATCGCAAGAACACTCTTATAAGGAATCACACCCATAAACTCAGGCGCAAAAACCCGCGGGATTCCGCCCAGATCTTTATTGGTAAACTGATCGAACTCGTAATGCTGGAGGATCTCCACATGACGAAAATCAGCCCGGTAAACATTAATGTCATAGAGTGAAACATTGACCAGTATGAATTCCGGATTCACCAGCACTTCTTCCATTAATGGCCGCACATGAAAGCGGGTCCCGAATGTGCAATAAGGCTCGATATAATTGCCTAAGGAAGTAAATCCCTGGACAGTTTCTGAGATAAAAAAGCCGTGACACTTTTCCGGGTTGGTTTTCATGACTTTTCTCACGGCACTTTTTGATCTGGCCATGAGCTTCACGAGTTCATGACGGTCCTGCAGGACGAGCTGATCAATCATATCGTTAAAGAAAGCTTCCCAGTCGGACTCATTCATTTCCTTCGCCACCGGCGAAGAAAAGAAGGAAATACAGGGTCCTTTCGGATGGAAAAGAAGCTGGTTGAGATTGACTGGTTTCACAATTTTTTGACCCTCTGGGCCTAGAAAACAATATCACTCATTATAGCCGAGAGACGGCGTTTCATGGTAGCGTTTTTGCACCATGAGTGATGTGCATTATGCATTCGGAATTGATATCGGAGGAACCAACACAAAGATTGGTTTCTTTGATCAACATGGCACACTTCTCGCCTATCATCACATTGCCACTGACAAGAATATTTCTGCTGACCAATTCATTGAGAGAATAGCTCAGGAATCTTTCGCCATGGTCTCCTCGAGAGGACTTCAGAAAGGTGATGCCCGTCTGATTGGCGTGGGCGCAGGTGCACCCATGGCAAATTATTTTACCGGTAAAGTTTCCGAGGCACCGAATCTTGGCTGGAAAAATGTCGAACTGAGAAACTTGTTTGCCAGACATTTCGGTGTTCCCGCAGTCATTGAAAACGATGCCAATCTCGCGGCCGTCGGAGAAAAGCGCTGGGGCGCGGGAAAAGACCTGTCTGAATTCATCCTGATCACACTGGGCACCGGCGTGGGAGCGGGAATTGTTCTCGGGAATAAGCTTTATCGTGGTCACGATGCACTTGGTGCTGAAGGCGGGCACGTTCTTATTCCTCACGAGAAAAAACGCCTTTGCTCGTGCGGTGGGATGAATCACCTGGAAAGTTATCTTTCTGCCAAAGGAATTAAACAGACCATTCATGAACTGACGGGTGAAGACTGGACTATTGAAAAACTCGGCACTCTTTATCACGAGGGTAATCAGCGCGCGAAAACCATCATCAATACCATTGCTGAGGAACTTGCAACCGGACTCACCAGCATGGCGGTCATGTTCGGACCGGAAGCTTTTATTATTGGCGGCGGAGTTTCGAAACTTGGAGACTCTTTCAATGCCGTCATCCGGGAAAAGCTCGACGAGCTCGTTCATTTCTCACTCAAGGGTAAAATCAAAGTCATCTCTGCCACAGTTTCCAGTGACAAAGGTGCGATCTATGGCGGGGCCGCTCATATTTTCGAAGAGGTAAAAAAATGATGTCCGTCCAGGGTGACTGGTCACTCAATACGGAAAATCGGGAAGCAAAAAAGCTGACCGAGATCGTTACGTCTCACGCGGAAAAACTGAAACTTGCTCTAGAAGCCGCAGAAACAACCGAAGAAAAATACGCTGCCGTTTATGCCTTTTACCGGAAGTACTACACACTCACGATCTGTAAGAGTTGTGTGGCGGCCGGAATCAACAAGTCTCCAACCCGTGACATCATCCTGGATTATCCCTGGAAGGAACTGAAACAGAACCGGATCTTTTGCCTGAAGATCTGGGAAAAGATTAACCATTGAAAATTCCCTACCCACTCATCCTTGCTTCCACTTCGAAATATCGAGCTGAACTCCTGAGTCAACTAGGCTGGGGGTTTTCCACTGAAAATCCGGGTGTCGATGAAGGTCCACTTAAACTTCTCGAACTTGAACCCGGTGACATTGCCCTCCGACTTTCCCGCATGAAATCAGAAGCGGTCTTCGCGAGTAATCCATCAAGTTGTGTGATCGGTTCAGACCAGGTTTGTGCCATTGGAAAAACGATTTATGGAAAACCAGTTTCCCGCGACGGGGCGGTAAGGCAACTTCAGGAATTGAACGGGAAAACTCACGAGCTTCTCACGGCCGTCACTGTGACCTGGCCCGGAGGTCAGACCTCATTTTTAAACACTACCCGCCTACACATGCGGGAACTCACCGTGGAAGAAATCACCCGCTACGTAGAGACTGACCTTCCGCTCGATTGCGCCGGAAGCTACAAGCTCGAAGAACACGGAATAAAATTATTTGAACGAATCGAAATGGATGACCATACTGCCATCATCGGACTCCCTCTCGTGGAACTTTCGAATGTGCTGCTGAACCTGGGCTACCCCTTCTGAGCTGGAGTTGAATTTGAAAGCGTTATTTCTCGTCCTTTTTTTCCTGATCTCTGCCTGCAGTCAGCTGCCCAAGCAAAGAACTGATAAACTTTCCATCCTTCAGGGTGTGACGAATACCAATTCCGTAGAGTTCTCGATTCTCACTCCGAAAACCATGACTCCGCGATTTGAATTGAGAACGCCGGAAGGTGATACCCTTGCACCGGAAGAAATTAAAGTCGTCTCACGGGAATTCTCCCCTTTTTCCATTCACAAGATGATTTTCACCCGCGATCCCAAGAAGGACTTCAATCTTTACGTCTTTGACGGCGAAAAAGTTGTCGACCAGAGACTCGTCGGTAAAGGTCAAATGACGGAAAGTAAACTCAACCTCGCGGTCGCCAGCTGCATGGATGATTACTTCTCCGAGCACTTTGAAATCTGGAATGCTCTCGCGAAAAGAAATCCTGAGTATCTGCTCTTGATCGGGGACAATGTTTACGCAGACAAAAAAGAAAAATCCGGTTCTTCGATTGAGATGGATCCGGAAGGACTATGGAAAAGATATATCGATTCCCGTCTGACAATCCCTCTCTACTTCCAGGAAAAACTCATTCCGGTTCACGCCCTCTGGGATGATCACGATTATGGAGCGAACAATTCAGGAAGGGACTTTAAGCATAAAGATGCGTCCCGCGAGATCTTTGAGGCCTTCATGGCGCAGGATCTCTCAGATGACGAGTGGGAAAAAGGATTCGGCGTAGGTGGTCTCCTCTCGCTTGGTGTCTTCAATCTTTATTTCCTGGATGCGCGCTACTACCGCGCCCCCGAAAAAGAAGGTTCTCACCTGGGTCTGGATCAATCCGCGTGGCTAGGGAAGAAACTCAAAGAAGAAACAAATCCCAGCTTACTCATTAAGGGTGACCAGTTTTTTGGTGGCTATCACCAGTTTGAATCTTACGAAGGAAATCACCCGCTGGATTTTTCGCGCTTCGTGGACGACCTTAAAAAACTCAACACTCCGTTTATCTTTGTCTCCGGTGACCGGCACATGTCGGAGATCATGCAGTTTCCGCGGACTCTCTTCGGAAAACCGGGCTTTGAAATTACCTCCAGTCCGATTCACGCCAAAATGTTCCCGGAAACAACTGACAAGAATCCATGGCGCGTGATCGCCAATAAGAGTCTTCCGAATTTCATGATGATCCAGAATCTCGCTGTTGATGATCACTGGTTCCTGAATGTAGAGAATATTGGTGAGAAAGGTGATGTCATATTCGGCAGAGAACTCGCCGTCTTCATCAAAGATCTTCAGAACAACATGAATGAAGTGAGAAAAAGAAGAAGACTCGGGAAACGTCGCTACCGCAGATACAAACCCCGTCGCCGTCGTTAATTATTCGGGTTTCTTCCGCGTGAGAACCTTATCGAGGTTTCTCACGTAGGCCTTGGAGATCCGTTCAAAAAGACTGTCACTGGAGTCTTCCTTGTACACACTTCTGGTTCTTTCGTAATTAGCGAGGACCACTTCCTTCTCCTCGTCGTTCATCGTGTCTTTCTGCTCAAAATCAATCAGGACGTCGGATTTATCATCAGCTTTTTTGGGAGTATAAGTCGAGCCAAGAACTTCGGCCGCCTTGCGCGCCTCTTCTTCCTTGTTCACAGTTTCCGCAAATACAGTGGAAGACAAAATAAGGATGAGAAAAAGAAACTTCATGGGAAAATTCTAACATAAAACCGGCCTTTTTCTGCTAAATTGAGCGCATGAATGATTCACAAGGTTTATGGGGTAAAGAAACCCAGCATTTTCATCTCCTGACTCCTGACCATGTCATGCAGGCAGTTGAGTCCCTGGGGAAGCGTCTCACCGGTCGGAATATGGCCCTCAATTCCCTGGAAAACAGGGTCTATGATGTTGAGCTCGCGACACCTGAAGATATGGGTGAGGGCTTCTCAAAACAAAATGTGATCGTGAAATTCTATCGCCCCGGTCGCTGGACCCGCGAACAGATCCAGGAAGAGCATACATTTCTTACGACACTCACTGAATTTGAAGTGCCGGTTGTGGCACCTATGGAAGTGAACGGTCAGTCTGTGCTTCTGAATACGGAAACGAATCTCTTCTATGCTCTTTTCCCGAAAGTCATGGGAAGACTCAAGGATGAATTCAACCAGCAGGAACTTGAACAGGCCGGTCGTCTCATCGGCAGGATTCATAATATTGGTTCGATGGGAACATTTACCCATCGCCTGGCCCTATCTCCTGTCACCTTTATCAGGAGATCCATGGAGGCCCTCGAGCAGACGAAACCGGTGGACCATCCGAGTTTTAGTTTTTACATCTCTCTTCTGCCTCAGCTGGAAGCGATGATCACACCAATGATTGCTCATCTCCCCGTTCAAAGACTCCATGGTGATTTTCACCGCGGAAATATTGTCTGGACGAGTGCGGGCCCGATGGGTGTTGATTTCGATGACTGTCTGACCGGACCGATCGAACAGGATCTCTGGTTACTCAACTCCGGCTCGGATGAGTATAGTCAGAAAGACCGCGATTATTTTCTTGCTGCCTACCGGGAAATGACAAGAAAGGATCATCTCCGGATGGATCTGACTGAAGTCTTCCGCGCCATGCGGATGGTTCATTTCAACGCCTGGATCGCCAAGCGCTGGGATGACCACTCTTTCAAGCGTATCTTTCCTCAATTCTCTTCTGCCGGTTATTGGGACCAGCAAATGATCGACTTACGTGTCCAGATCTCCACGATCCAGGAACGTGGCATGGGTCTTGGATAGAACCTCCTGACATTAAAACGAAATGCGCGACTTCAGGGACTTATTGTGTCTGAAGTTTCGACACCTGTTAAAAACCTGGAGGTTTTTATGAAGCTTATTACCGCTATCGCCATGATGGTTCTCGTTCAGAGTGCCTTTGGTATTTCTGAATTCGAGAAAAAAAAGAAAAAAGAAATGATCACCCGTCTCGACTCCATTATTACGGGTGTTGAGAGTGTGAAAGCACATGCAGATAAGGAAGAAGTAAAAGAGGCGTGCGCTGAGCTTCAGGACCTCCTGAAGCTCTATCCGGAGCACCTGAAAGCGGTCGGATCACACATGAATAACAACAAGACGAAAGTCATGATCGCCCGGGATGAAATTCTTAATCAGATGATCTTCGTTCACCGTCAGTCGACAGTTTGTGACCGCGGAGAGACCGGTGAGTACGTTGACGCAAAAGATTTAGAGAAGAAAATGAAGAAAATCTCGAAGTCGCTCAGGAAGCAGAAGAAGCTCATCGAGAAAGAACATACTGATTACTCAAACGAGTTCTACTACCACTACGAATTCTAATTATCGTCAGGGGCGGGATTCTATTCCTGCCCCTCATTGAACTTAATGCCGACTTTAAATTCCACATTCGATTCATCCACCGCCCGGAGAGACATGACTGTACCGATGAGTGGATCATCGAGATCAAAAGCATCAAAGCCGGTGACAAAAATCTCTATCCCTCTCGCAAACTGATCAGGGTTGAAAGTTAAGAATCCCATTCCCCCGCGGGAAAGATCGAAGAGCTTCATGATATTCACTTTCGCCTCACCCTTACGGACCAGCTTCACCAGCTTGTCGGCCTTGGGACGAACCCGCGGACTCTCACGCTTCTCAGCGAAAATTTTATCCTCTTCATCGAGAGTCTTGTGATCAAACTCCCCTTCGAGAAAATCCTGGTCGCGGGATGATCTCTCTTTCATGGACTTGACCCGGATAAGATCATTAATCTTTTCGGTCCCGGAACTCGTTTTCGTACTCCAGAAAGTCTGGACTCTGTTTCTCTTGAAATCGGGAATTACATCATTTTCATCGAGAAGATGCAGTTCCTGAGGCCACTTTACATTCACTGCTGTGGCCGTGCGTGAATCAACCGTTGTTTTGAAGATCACTTGCTGAGCTTCGAAGTAAAAATAAAGCGGATGAGAAAGAATGATTTCCGAATCGCCGGGAAGAAAACCCATGATTCTTGTCTCGTGACTGTAAGAAACGAGCAAAGACTCACATATGGTCCGATGGCCCTGGAAGACCTGCCAGAAGACTACCTTCTGTTTAAGACCGTGAACTTCTTTGAATATTTTATGAAATGAGGAAATGCCCTCATTTAGATTGATAACTTTCATGAATTTGAATTGCCCAACCTTTCACAAAAATTTTAGCATAGTAGTAAGGATTAACAATTGAAAGGTCACGGATGAACTTCCTTCTTTTTGCCATACTGTTTGCGTCGGGTACAGCTGTGTCCTCGACTGACTTTTTCCTCTCCACTACCCACGTCTCGATCACCCGACAGAATGAAGAAGGATGGCAGCACGAGCTTTCCGGAAAGCATGATCTCGGAAGAAAAATGTCTGTGGGTCTCAGCGGAACTTATCTCGAAAGATTTTCTTTTTTCGAGAAGCGCGCTGGTGCCTTCATGGGTTACAAGTTGAGTGACAGGCTCACAGTGGAGGCCAGGTATTATCTCGGTGAGGGAGACAATGAAATCCTTCCGCGCGAACAAAGAATTCTCTCGGCCTACTATGCGGCAGCACCGGGCTTCACTCCCTATCTCATTTATCGCGATAATCGCTACAGCATCACCCGCGTTCACATGATGAATCTCGGAATGGAAATAGAAAAATTCCGGAATATCATTCTCATCCCTCAGGTGATGACAGGAAAGGCAACTTTCGCAAGTCCATCAAGCACGGAAAATATTTATAACTATGGTCTTCGTGCCATGTACTACATCGAGAAAAAATTCACTGCCTTTGTTTTCGGCTTCCAGGGGAAAGAAGCTTCCCAGGGAATTGTGGGACGATCCAACGTTCTCGTTGATACGAAAACCGGCGGCCTCGGTGGCAGCTGGTTTTTCCGGGACAATTTCCGTGCCGAAGCAGTTTTCGATCACACTGATTACAAGCAGTTTAAAAATCAATTTCTCACGACAACACTCAATCTCTACTGGACGGTGGAATGATGAAAGATCTCACACTTTTTTTTCTTGAGGTCACTGCCACCTATTTCTTTTTCATCGCCTGCCTGTACGCAGTTCTTCTCGCACTTTCCTGGATAAAAATACGTCGCTATAGCGGGAAAACAACTGCATCAGATCTTCCGGGAGTGAGCTTTCTCATTCCTGCCTATAATGAAGAATCTCTCATCGTGGAAACGATCCAGACTTATCTTTCGTTAGGTCATGAGAAAAAAGAAATTATTGTCATCAATGACGGATCATCGGATCAGACGATGAAACTTCTTTCAACCATGTACTTTCTCCGCAAAGTCAGTGACAACATGTTTGCGTCTATCACTCATCCGGCCCTGCGGATTGTGAACGTTCCCCACTTAGGTAAGGCCCAGGCCCTGAACCGCGGACTTTTCCACGCGCGCTTCCCGCTCGTCTGCACCATGGATGCAGATACTATTCCCTCACGTGAAGGTGTAGAAGCGTGTCTCAGTGCTTTTGCCCGTGATAAAAAACTTATCGCTTGTGGCGGAGTTATCCAGGTCATGAATTCCCAGACCCTCAAAAATAATCTTCCGGTTGAAAATCACAAAGGCAGCTGGCTCGTCACTTTCCAGCGCATTGAATATCTCCGCACTTTCGTATGCGAACGCCTGGGCTGGAGCCTTTTGGATTCCACGATTCTTATCTCAGGTGCTTTCTGCATGGTAAAAAAAGAGGCCGTAGAAAGAGTCGGTGGATTCAATCACCGCTCAATCACTGAAGACTTCGATCTCATCGTTCGACTCCGGAAAGAATATTCTGACGAAGACCACTCCATGAGAATTCTACCCGTCACTACCTGCTACACTCAGGTTCCGGGCAAAGTCCGTCACCTCATGCGCCAGCGTGTGAGATGGCAGCTGGGGCTCATGCAGACTTTGTTTGCCAACAAATCACTTTTCCTCAACCCGAGACATGGAATACTGGGAGTGATTGCTATTCCTTATATGTGGATTGTGGAACTTCTCTCGCCGGTGTTTGAACTCACGGCCTATGTGATTGTTCCCGTCGCGTGGTTCACGGGACAGATGTCGACGGAAGCATTTCTCGGCTGGCTGATCGCGGGCCTTCTGTATAATTTCGTTCTCACACTTCTTGGACTTGCTCTCGATACAAAATACATCTCTCAAACACGTGCGATGTCGTGGCGAAAAATTGCTCTCGGATCACTTTTCATTCATTTTGGTTATAAGCAGATGACCATGTGGTGGAGACTTCGCGCACTCTTCAAGACTGTGGGAAGAAACCACGGCTGGGGTGAAAAACCGCGGGAAGAAATCGTCGTCCTTAATTCTTAAAGAAAACGTTTCGCCAGCCCCACTTCTTGGAAATTTTCCGCAGATGGGGCTCAATAAATGGTTTTGCCCGGTAGCGGGACCGTTCCAGGTCGGCCGCACACTCAATCTGCTGCTCTACCGTTGTTCGGAATACTTCCATCAGGTTATTTTCAAGCCCTTGGGTTTTCTCGACTCCCAGGCGGTTCATCTCAATAATCAACTGATGAAGGCTTTCGGCGGTGGATAAGCATCCCGGAATGGGCTGGTGCTTGACCGTAAATTCCGAAATCCGGTCGGTGGTAAAGCTGAGACGCGGGAGGTGGTGCAGACTGGTCGTGAGCTTCATCATCTTCTTGGCACAGGCCCAGGTCCCGTCGATCACGAAAACCTGCTTCTTTCCGGAACTGAGAGTTGCCCCAGGTGCCGAAAGATTCACAGACAAATCCCCAGGATAAAGCACAAAATTCTCGTATTCCGGGTCTCTCAAGACCCCGAGATACTCCTTATTCTCATCAAAACCCACATCCACGATGATCCGTGAGTTCTTAAGGATGAGATGGCTGAATCGGCCCGTCCCGACTTTCTCTTTTTTGTATTCCATGGGGTGCATGAGAATAATAAAGCGCGTGTTCGTCTCAAATGGATGGAGACTTTCACAGATACAGGTTCTGAGCCGGCGGCGGCAGCGAAGGCAGAGGTTCATTATTTTCTTATACAAAAAAAGAGAACTGGTCGGCCCATAGAAGTTTCGATTATATTCACCACATGAAAACGTCATTCATGAAGAATTACTTTTTAATTCTCATCACCATTTTTTCATTCAACGCTTTCTCTGCCATGAACACCGAAATCTCCTGTGAGATGAAGCGTGAGGAATGGGACAAGATGGGCTTTGAATTCAGATTCCTTACATCAAAAAGGGCGATCTCCCTTTTCCATTTCCAGAAAGGCGAAGTCTCCGGGACCCGCAATTCTCCGGTTAGTGCCATTCATGAATCCAGCGAGGCCCGTTACGTGGGGATCAATTTCCTCTCTGACGAAAAACTCGTTTTCATCTTCATTACGCCAATCTTCTCGGTGGAAAACCTCGGAATTCCGTATGACATTGAAGTTGTGTCTTCGATTTACGGACCGGTTTTCGTAAAATGCCGGGCAACTAAATAGTTCTGCACCGCACGATAGGACTAGCCGCCAGCTAATTTCGTCTTAAATCCCAATTTTTCCAGATGTGCTTTGATTTTTTCCCGGTGATCCCCCTGGATCTCAATAGCGTTGTCCTTGAAGGATCCGCCGGTTCCGCACAGAGATTTCAGTTTTTTAGCGAGCTCAGTGAAATAAGGCTCGTTCATCGGCAGTTCAAAAACCACCGTCACCGTTTTCCCGCCCCGGCCATTTACTTCACGACGAATTTTTAATTGATGATCTTGAGGTTTGAGATCTGTGGCCTTGGGACAGGCACAGGGAAACTTTCCGCACTTTTTACAGCGCTTTTTAAAATTGGGATCGTCGGAGTAGACGATTTCGTAATCAGACATGAGAAGAAAATAAGGTCGACTCATCCGTGAGTCAATTTGAAACTTCCGTGTTCTGTCTTCTTCCTAGTTAAAAGCAAAACCTCCAAGAAGAGTGGTTGCGAGAGAGAAAAAACCAAGACCCAAAAACAGGATGACTTTTTCCATTGGGAACTCCCTTGTTCGCCTCAGAAGATTTTTACGCCTCCGCAATTAATGATGCACCTCACTTTTGCTCTCAGTCAGATTAAGACGGCCTCTACGTATTTATGCTAAGATACGACATGGCCAGGTATGTATTATTTCATAAGCCCTATGGAGTTCTTTCACAGTTCACCCCCGAAGACGGGGCCAGATCCTTGGCCGAATTTGACCTTCCGAAAGGAATCTACGCAGCTGGAAGGCTCGATAAGGATTCCGAGGGTCTTCTACTTCTGACTGACGATGGCCCTCTGATCGAGCGACTTCTTAATCCCCGAAACGAAAAACCAAAAACTTACTGGGTATTAGTCGAACGATTCCCGACTGAAGAGTCGTTGGAAAAAATGCGCATCGGGCTTCTCATTGAAGATTACAAAACCAAACCATGTGAAGTAAAAATTCTCGATCCTCAACCCGAAGTTCCTCCCCGCGATCCACCGGTGAGATACAGAAAAACAGTTCAGGACATCTGGATTGAAATGAAAATCGTGGAAGGAAAAAATCGTCAGGTTCGGAAAATGACGGCAGCGATCGGTCACCCGTGTTTGCGACTCATTCGCATCAAGACCGGCGATTATGAGCTGGGTGAACTGAAACCCGGTGAATGGAGAGAGTTATGAAATATCTTCCACGTGGAAGACGATGGTGTTCTGAGCGAGAAAAGCTCAAGGAATTACAGACCCAACTGACTGTTCCCTCAGTCACAAAGGAAAGCGGGTTTTAGTTTCGCTGTTTCCTGGCACTGACTCACCCACTGGCCGCCCTTCATTTCAGCGTAACCATGGAACCAGCGGATCTTTTTCATGCCTTCATGCAGAGGAATTTGATCGGCGTATTCTTCAGGCGCAACTCCATCCACATCAAAGCACCAGCCGTAGGCGCGCATGTCGGTGTCGGAAATCACTTCCAGAGTCTGATCCTTGAAGGGAATGTTCATGATGGTATTGATCGCGCGGTCAGTGCCCTGAAAGGCAATTTTTCTGGCCCAGAAAGTTTTTACGGTGGCTTCACCGACGGTAAGACCCTTGAGCAGATTGGTGGCCACGAGTGGTTTTTGCGAACAAGGGCCAATGATTTCCAGTGCAATAAATAAACTAAGCATGACACTCCGTGACCTCCACCGGTGGAGG
>JAYVHR010000215.1:0-4462 GCA_043771075.1 Bacteriovoracaceae bacterium | reverse complement strand
CCGGGTTTTAACACCTACTCCGGAAGCTGCACTCGTTGTTGCCGCCCGTGATGCCGGTCAAGTCACTGGAGCAGTCGCGGATCTTAACGGCGCAACCAGATGTTTGACCTGCGAAGCTCAGCGTGAACAGACTGTTGATGAACCTATAAGAGGTCCGGCGAGACGTGCTCCTCCTGAAGAAGAAGTTGCAGTCGGGCCAATCGCCGAGCCAACTCCAGGACCTGCAGGTGCTTATCCAAGAATCACTTCCGGTTACACACTCGCTTCCTGTGGCAGTGGTCAGGGAACAAATGATGGATACAATATTCGCAGAGTAACGAACTGCCAGAATGGCGATAGAGGTGCTCCGGCCGGCTGGACCTTCACGCAGGATCCTGCCACACACCCAATGCTTCAAGGGCTGCGCAGTCCTTATCCAGGCTCTACAGGCGGAGTGACAAGATTCTGGGAAATGGTTTCGCGTAACGAAGCTTTCAATGAAACATACCTGGTGATAGAAGAAGCCTCTGGCGGCCCCGATTCTCACAACGTGAAGTCCTATATGTTTATCATTCCTCGGACGACTGTTCCTTCCGTTCGTGTGGAAGGGGAAAATATCATCACGACTCTTCCGACAGGTGAAACAGTCACGATGAATAAACGCTCACGAGCGATTATCAGTGGTGCGCTCACGGAAGGTCCGGTGGATATGGGCACCGATCGCTTCACCAGACGTCCACCCAACATTAATTATTCCGGAACGGGTATCAGTATCCGTCTGAATCACCGCTTCGAGCATCCACTTACGAGTTCTGAAACGGCGACTGTGAAGCAGGGAAATCGCAGTTGTAACGTTCCGAGAACTGCGCTCTTTGATTCCGAAGGAAATATGAAGTCGACTACTGATGCTTCATTAGTGGCCGTGCTGAACTCAAGCTGCCGAACTCCTGGTGCTCCTTTCAGAATTCCTTAGTCCGAACACTTAATCACTGAATTTTTTACATCAGAAGGGGGCCTCGGGCCCTCTTCTGCTATAAGCCTCGCATGAAAGCTATGCTCTTCTTACTCTTCACACTTCCTGCCATGGCAGTGATTCACGGAAACGATGATCGTCGTGAAACGGATGATCCGGGAACTCCTGCGCTTCTTTCTGAGCTCGCTCTTTCTTCTCCTATGATCGTGGAAAAAAAACGCCTGATTTCGAAAGGCGATCATTACGAACCACAGGGCACACCACTCTCGAGAATTGGTTTTTGCCGGGAGGCGCGCTTTTCCGAGCAACAATCAGTCGCCCGCTGCAGTTCGAGTCTCGTGGGTGAAGACCTGATTCTCACCGCCGGACACTGTGTGGACGAAGATCTCAAAAGATGGTGCTCGGAATATTCTGTCGTCTTCGATTTCAAGACGGGCAATAACAAAGAGATCAGTAAAGAAAACGTCTATCACTGCAAAGAAGTGGTTTACCGCGTGTTTGAAGAACCATTCGGCGAAGATCTCTCACTCATCCGTCTCACGAGAAAAGTGACAGGCAGGAAACCAATCATGATTTCCAAAACACTTTTACCTGGTGAGAAGCTTTCGATGATCGGATACCCCTTGGGGATTCCACAGAAAATTGTCGACGATGGCGAAGTCACCATGACAGGGCCTCTCAAATATTCATTCCGCCATACAGTTGATTCATTTTCCTGCAATTCCGGTGGTCCCTTGTTCAACACGCGTGGTGAGCAGGTAGGAGTTCTCGTGAGAGGCACCGGCCAGGACTTCTCAAATCCCGAAAACAGAAAGTGTTACGACTGGACTCCGGGGAAAAGCTCCGACTACACCGAAGCCAATTCCCTTCTTCACCTCAAGCTCCCTAGGTAGATTTTTCAGAGTCGGTGGCAAAAAATCCAGACTTGAAATAGGATGCATGCGCTCAGCGTTAAATTGCGTTTTATCCAATACTTAAGGAGTATATAATGAAAAAGTTTCTTCCCCTGATCGCTTTCAGCTTTCTCATGGTCGCTTGCGAAGACATGAAAGGCACTCTCTCTGTAAAAGAAGAGCTCACAGTAAAGGCAAAGAAGACAGGTCTCTTCCAGAGCGGAACTAAGGAAGCAAAAATTCCTGCTTCTTCTTATGAAGCAAAACTCAGCCCATCTTCAAAAACCAGCATGAACCTCGAACTCAAAGTGAACGGAAAAGACATCAAAGTTCCTTTCAAAATTAAAGAAGGAACTAAGATTCCTGAGTTCGACGGACAGATTGATATCCTCGCTACGGATTCTGGTCAGCAGTATGACCTTCACGCTGATGTGAAGTCTGATGTTTCTTCTTACGACTTCGATACAACAGAAACTTGCGTTGCTGGTTATATCCCGGTTCGCCGTTGTGTCACTCATCCTTCAACTTCTCATTGTACGACTTCCCCAGCGGGCGAAATTTGTCGCACGAACCATCACGGAGAAAGAGTATGTGTTCAGCAGCCTGAAACACGTCATTGTACAACTCGTCCTCAGTACACAGATTGCCAGATCATCAATGAAGCAGTTTACGGTTCTCAGCGTGTAACGAAGAGAAAAACAACGACTGTTAAGAACCTCGTAGTAGACGTTCTTGCGGCCGGTACTCAGGTTGCTCAGTTCAATCACCAGAACACAAGCTCATATACATCAACTGTTGATAGCTCAATGTGTGTGCGCTAATTAGTTTTAGTTAAGTCATTTACCCCTCAGAAAGCGTCACGAATGTGGCGCTTTCTTTTTTCCCCTCTCAGGAAGTGTCGAAAGTTTAGACAGTCACTGTAAAATCGACAGACACCCCCACCGGCCACCGGAGACTTAGGCCGTTATCCCATGGCACCCCCTTTGCTTTAAAAGGGGGACAGGGGTTCCTATGAAAAAGCATTTTAAAAAGATCATTGGCATAAGTATGGGAGCATTCCTCCTTCTGGGAATGGTTAATGCCTTTATCATCAGTCACAACTCCGAACTCGACGGTAAAATCACTTTTGTGAAAGGCCTGGACGAGATGTATGGAGAAGTTCAGCCAGGGCGTATCCTCGCTACGAACTCAAGCTGGAAGAAGATCGAAACTTCTGACTTAAAGAACACAGTTGCTCAAGCCGATTTTGATAATAATCCACAGGGCGAGCCACCTTCAGCAATTGATGAAGAACTGAAGCTCGACCTCGTAGAAGTCATCAATCCTAAACTCTGGTCACGTGGACTTCCATCAAGTGAATTCACCGGTGACCTTGAAACTTCTCAGGGCAGAATTCAGTCACTTTCAATTACTCTTCCAGGTCGCGAGGAAATCTCAATCTCTTTTGCCGAGATGAACGGAAACGTTTTTCAATATGATTACGCCGGTGAAATCTACAGCGGGATGCTTTATCAGGTTGATCCTAAGTCTTATATGGTGACTCTCACAAATGGTCCGCTTGAAGGAACACGACTTCGCTTTGTTGAGGGCTTCAACCCTGAGCAGATTGAAATCAAGAATACATTGAAAGAAGAACACAATCTTGAAGTGGGCTTTTTCGGTGAGAATCCTAAGCAACCAAAACAAGTCAAGAAGTCTGAGAATATTGACCCTTCACTCGTGGAAGCACAAATGATCAACATGGATGCACAGGTATGAAGAAGATTCTCACTTTCACTCTACTCGTAACCATCATCACACCGCGAGCGTGGTCACAACAAAGTTGTCCCCTCACGAATGCCAAGCTGACTGATCTACGAACAGCAGCATCAAAGCTCGCGAAAACCATTGTTCTCAGCGCTGAATGTAAGTCCTATCAGGAGACAGTGAACAACGCTAATAAACAATTAAAAGATGTCGCAACCCAGATTTCAGCTTTTGACCAGAAGACCGCAAAAGATAACGGAACCTCACTAGGAATCGATGCCAAGGCAACTGCACTTGCGGCCGTAACCCAACTTGATACCGTCAGCAACCTTTTTAAAGATGATCGCTGCGGGAACGAACTCGTCGGATTCCTCGATTACGCATCTACATTCGTAGACGTGGCAATGGGCATGGCCCCGTTCCTGGCACTTTACGGTGGACCGGAAGCAATGCCATGGGTTCTTGGTGGATCCCTTGGTGGAGCTGCCGCGAAGGCCCTTATTTCATTCTTCAAGAATAAAAATGTGAATATGAGAGATCCTGATCAAAGCAACTCATTCATCAAAAATTCATGCGCCTTTTATAACCTTCATGTGATCAAGAGTTCCCTCGATGATCTCCAGATGAAGCAGACTCCGATGATTGAACAAAACCTTCTTCAGAGTAAGAACCGGCTTTCATTAATTACCACTCAGGCACCTCAGGAGCCGGATGTTGAAGTTCTCGTGAGACTTAGGCTCGCCGATAAAGATAAAGAAAAAATCAAGTTCCTGAAAGATCAGATGATAGTGGATCCGATGGAAAGCTGTTCTTATGTAAAGACATTCGCCTCCCGCGAAGACCAGAACTATACCGGTTCACTGGTTGACCG
>JAYVHR010000214.1:0-2320 GCA_043771075.1 Bacteriovoracaceae bacterium | reverse complement strand
TGAAAGTCCTTTGTGATGAGAAGGGCGGCACAAATAAAGTTCTCGCGAAAGAATATCAAATCGTCCTGAGAATCCTCAAGTCTTCGGTCGATGCGAAATTCCCGAGAGAAATCATCACAGGTAAAGCTGCCTCAAATCTGATGAAGCTCATGGACTCTTTCATGACCATCGTCCGCGAGCGCATGCAGAATTCAGAAAAAGCGATCGAGTTCGCTAAGCTCTTCAACCTGGATACCGTTCACCCTGAACTTAAGTTCGAAACTTTTGGTCTTGGCGAAACCAGCCTTCAGAAGACTGAAAACTTCCTGACTGCTTCTCAGAATGAATTCGCGACGGGCGAACTCCTGATTGAATCAGATTATATCCCGGCGAATATCAAGGAAGCCCGCGAAGCTTGGATGAAAATTGAAACTGAGTCGAAGAAAATGGACGCCGGAAAACGCGCAACCTTCCTCTCGAAAAAGCGTGAAGCTCACTTTGCTGCCTTCCCGATGCTCGCGCGCATGAATGAAATCATGCTCTCGAAGAAAGTTTCGGTAGAAGAGCTGATTGAACTCATGCCGGCGATGCCGTACGCGAAATACAATCTTGAAATGTTTGCGAAGAAACAGGGCTGTACTCTCTCTGAAATCTTCTCGAAAGAACTGACTCCGAATAAGATCTCGATTCTTTCTTCACGGAAGATCCTCGAGCACCATCTTTCGGCCCAGGACCATGCCGGTGAGTGTTTTGCGAAGAAAAGAAAATCTCACGGTCTCTTCTCAGACTCAGATATCTTTATCTGGGTAAGAAAAGAACTGGATCCTCTGACTCAGATCTATACTGCTGGTCACGAAGTTATCCACTTCCACCAGATTGAAGAAACAACCAAGATGGAAGCGAAAGCTCTTTCAGACGGGGCAATTGCCCAGGCCTACTTCCTGAACTTCTACGGAAACTTCCTTGGAATTTCCGCGGCATCTCTCGAAGGCCTTTCAGTTGATATCTCGGTCGAGCGCCAGCCGCTTTACGGACTTGCTGACCGGATTATTCCGTTCTTCTACTCGAACCTTGTGACTGAAGTTCGCACAGGGATCAACAAGGACCGCGGAGCTTACGAAAAAGTTCTCAATAAATACGGATCGCTTTTCGGCTATATGATGCCGAATTCGAATCAGGTTAAGGTTAAAGCACTCCAGGAAGTAATTCCTGCTCTTGAGAACGCGAAGAACATCTCGTTCGCTAGAGAGTTGGGTCTTGAAGTCGGATGGGATGAAGTCCGCTCAGCGCTCCCTAGTGCCAACGAAAAACAACTGAAGGTTTATGGACCGAAAATCCTGAGAGCTATTAAAAAAGCTCACCCTGATTACGAGGCCCTTACCGCTATCGGGAACCATCAGTTTTACGGTGTCAGCTTCTCACGGAAACTCGATCTCGAAAGGACGATTACTCTTCGTCCGATCCTGTCGACCATTTCTCTGGGGAACTCGTACAACCAGACTCAACAACAACAGCAACAGTAAGTTGCAAGGTTTGATATGAGACTTGATTTCCTCACGGCCGACATTTCCGGGCTGTTTTCTTTCTTAGAAACAGTTCTCCAGGATGGTGGAAAGCGGCTTTACTCCATTGATGGTGACATTAAAACGTTCTCGAACGCTGGTGGATACTCGGGTTACGAGTATCAGGAAGAATCGATGAATGCTTCACTTTCTCTGGGGATGATCCTCGGAGGAACTGGTTACGTTCTGAAACGGACGTTAAAAAGCTCAACCGAAAGCCTTGAGAGATATGATTATTTCGATTCTAAGGGAAATCTCACTTTCTCCGCAGATAGCGAGTCGCTCAGGGTCTCTATTGTTGACTCTTACTCCATGGATCTCACCTGCCCTATTCTGAATCACCTCTATAATTTCCTTTCCATGGAATACAAGAGGGCGAAAGAAGCGACTTCTGCGACAGATATGGTTTACTCCGTGGAAAAATATCTTCACGGTCTCTATGACTCGAAAATCATCCGTCTCTCAGTTCGCGAAAAAGGTGATGATCCGGCCGTAACAAACATCTTTAACCGCATCCTGAAAACCGAAATGGACCCGGTCCTTACCTGGGAAGAAAGACAGCTCGTCTTCACTAAGTACCGCGAAACTCTGGACAGGATTGTCGATACGAAGGTCCGCGCTCATCGCCTGAACAAGGGATTAGTGAAGGCTTCGATCATGAAGAAAAGAACCGGCAACTTCCTTGCCCGCGTTCTTGCCCGTCCGGCCAGCAATGGTGCCGGCATCCTTTATAAATATTCCATCGGAAAAATCCTGTGGTTTTTCTCGACAGTAAAAAA
>JAYVHR010000213.1:0-4312 GCA_043771075.1 Bacteriovoracaceae bacterium | reverse complement strand
GAAGCATCATACCCATAAAAATTCCTACTTTGTTTCCTCCAATTTATTAAAATTGCCGGGTCTTTGGCAATGGGAAAGAGATAGATGAAAGCGAAATTCCTCCTCGAATCGAAATTTCAGCCGATGGGTGACCAACCTGAGGCGATCCGACAAATTACTGACGGTTTTAACAACGGAAAACAGTTTCAAACCCTCCTGGGAGTCACTGGTTCAGGTAAGACTTTTGCCATGGCCCATGTCATCCAGAACCTGGGAAAGAAAACTCTGGTTCTCGCCCCCAATAAAACTCTCGCCGCCCAGCTGTTTGCTGAGATGAAAGAGTTTTTTCCCCATAATGCCGTGGAGTATTTTGTTTCTTACTACGATTACTATCAGCCGGAAGCCTATGTTCCCGGCTCCGACACGTATATTGAAAAAGATTCCGCGATCAACGAAGAGATTGAAAAGCTCCGTCACTCTACGACCCGTTCGCTTTTCTCGCGCGATGATGTGATCGTCGTGGCTTCGGTTTCCTGCATTTATGGTATCGGTGCACCTGACGAATACTTCGATCAGAGGATCATGCTTTTTGTTCAGGACAAGATGGACCGGGACGCACTTCTCCGTCGTCTCATTGATATTCAGTATCAGCGAAACGATATGGATTTCCATCGCGGAACATTCCGTGTTCGCGGTGACATTGTGGAAGTCTTTCCTGCTTACGAAGATTCGCAGATCGTTCGGATTGAATTTTTTGATGATGTGATTGACGGACTTTTTATTGTCGATCCTCTTCGGGGAAAGGTTCTTCAGCCTTTGAACCGCGTGGATATTTATCCGAAGTCGCATTACGTAGTCGGCAAAGACAGAATGAAGCAGGCGATTGAGACCATCAAGCTAGAGCTTCGCGAGCGTCTCATTGAACTTAAGGATCAGAATAAGCTTATTGAAGTCCAGCGCATTCAGCAGCGCACTCTGCTTGATCTTGAGATGATGGAAGAAATGGGATTCTGTCCCGGCATTGAAAACTATTCGCGGCACCTTACCGGAAATAAACCAGGAGAACCTCCCTATACGCTGATTGATTATTTCAAGAAGGATTTCCTCCTCATCGCAGATGAGTCTCACGTCAGCATTCCCCAGGTAGGAGGAATGTATAAAGGAGACCGCGCGCGAAAAACAACTCTGGTGGATTTTGGATTCCGCTTACCATCTGCGCTTGATAACCGGCCCCTCAATTTTCCGGAGTTCGAAGCGAAATATAATCAGGTTCTTTTTGTCTCGGCCACGCCGGCCGAGTATGAACTCACGAAAGTGAATGGCGAGTACGCCGAGCAGATTATCCGGCCGACTGGGCTTCTGGATCCACTGATTGAATTCCGGGATGCAAAGAATCAGGTTGATGACATGCTCGTGGAAGCGAAGAAGGCCATCGCTCAGGGCTTCCGGGTTCTTATTACGACTCTTACCAAGCGACTGGCCGAAGAGCTCACAACTTTTTACAGAGGGGTGGGAATGCGGATCAAGTATC
The DNA here is from genome assembly GCA_043771075.1 of Bacteriovoracaceae bacterium. Classification (GTDB taxonomy): domain Bacteria; phylum Bdellovibrionota; class Bacteriovoracia; order Bacteriovoracales; family Bacteriovoracaceae; genus Peredibacter. Next base: position 2,802 of record JAYVHR010000213.1, on the reverse strand, counting down.
TTCACTCTGACATTGATACGCTCGAAAGGATGGAGATCCTCCGCGATCTTCGTCTCGGTGAATTTGATATCCTGGTAGGGATCAACCTGCTTCGGGAAGGTCTCGATATTCCCGAAGTTGCCCTGGTGGGAATTCTGGATGCTGATAAGGAAGGGTTTCTCCGTTCCACACGTTCACTCATTCAGACTATTGGCCGAGCGGCTAGGAATTCTGAAGGACGCGTCCTCCTGTATGGTTTCCGGAGAACTCCGAGTATTGAAGAGGCCATGAAACTCACGGCCGACAGGCGGATCAAGCAGATCGCCTACAATGAGAAAAATGGGATCACTGCAACTACCATCAGCAAGAAAGTAGGCGGTGGTGTTATCGAGATCCTTCGTGGGGCCAAGAAGTCCGACAAGAAAAGTCGGAAAGATATTCAAGAAGAGAGTCTATCCCCTGAAGCAATTGATGCTAAAATTAAAGAACTGAAACAGATGATGAAAGAAGCGGCAAGTGCCCTTCAATTTGAAGAAGCTGCCCGTCTCCGTGATGAAGTGAAGAGACTATCTGAATTAAGGTTTATGCTATGAAGTTTTGTCTTCTCGTTTTCCTTCCATTATTTGCTCAGGCAGCAGCTCCCAAGAGTGAAGTCTTTGTGATTCAGGTTATGGATCGGAGAATGTCTGTGATCTCACCGGATAAAGAGCGTAAACTTTTTTCGGTGATCGTGGAAAACCGATCGCTTTCGGATCAGGTAGGACGCTTCGAGGCTCGCGGAAAACTGTTAAAATATATATCTGTTCCTTCCGGAAAATCAGAATCAGTTGAAATAGAAAATACATCCGGTGCACCAGTCACTTTCGTACCGGTGAGTCCCGCTTTCCAGGATGTTGAACTTATCTTCGGTAAAAAGGCCTATGAAGTCCCACCACAAAAATAATGTTCAGAAAGTTGTTCTGGTCATTTCCGACCTCCATCTTTCTGCCGGAAAGATGTTTAAAGGTAAGAGAAATCTCCTTGAGGATTTTCACTATGACCGTGAGCTGATCGATTTTCTGAATTACTATTCCACTGGTGATTACGGCGAGCTTGAAGTTGAGTTGATCATCAATGGCGACTTTCTGGATTTTCTCGCCGTTCCTTACGTTGAATTTTATGATGATGAGTTCTGGAGTGAGAAAGCGGCACTCGCCAAGCTCCATATGATCATGTCTGCACACAAAGGCGTGCTGGACGCCCTGAAACGTTTTGTTTCCCACAACGGCAAAAATATTGTCTATATCATCGGCAATCACGATGCGGAGTTTGTCTTTGAATCAGTGAAAGAAGACTTCCTGGCGTATTTTGGCCCGCTCCGTGATCGTCTGACTCTTTCGAATCAGATCAGTACTTACAAGCCAGTTAAAGGTATTTCGATTCTCCACGGGCATCAGTATGAAGTGGCCCATGATTTTGACCAGGAAAACGCTGTGGTTGAGACATTGAATGGTGAAAAATATTTCATTCCGCCCTGGGGTTCTTACTATGTAACGAACGTTATCAATAAGTACAAACAGGAAAGAAGTTTCATCAATGCTGTGAGACCAATCAAGCATTTCATGATTCATGGACTAATCTTCGATACGTTTTTCACTCTACGTTTCATGCTCTCGAACTTTTATTATTTTATCATGGTTCGTTTCTGGCATTACTACCTCATGAAGCGCAGTCTTCGCAAAGTGGTGGGGGATTTATTGCGTGAGCTCGAACTCTTCCAGGATTTTGAGACGCTCACGCGGCAATACTTTGAAACTCATCAGGATACCCGCGTTCTCATCGTAGGACATACACATAATCCCACACTCAGGATTTTCAATGACGGGACAATCTTCATCAACACCGGGACATGGACCCGCATGGTGAATCTCGATCTCGCTCACTGGAATAACGGGAACGTTCTTACTTACGCGAAGATTCTGGTGAAGAACAAAGAATTTACGCTCGAAGATTTTGACCAGAATGTGGAAGTGGATCTCAAACACTGGTCCGGCATGAATGCCTTTCCTTATTCCGAATATCACTAGAGATTTACGAGATCAGGGTTTCGATTTTCTCGAGAAGATGGCGTGATGAGAATGGAAAGGAGAGGAAATGCTCGACTCCCATCATTGCAGACTTCACGATGCTTTCTTCCGTATCAGATTGTGACAGCACAATGAACTGACCATTCTTTTTGAGAGCTTTGGATATTTCGTCATCGAGAAGTTCAATCTGAATGATCGTGAGAGCATTCAGCCCCTGACCTTTCATCAAATCTTTCGTTTCATTCCTGTCACCGGCCTCCAGCACATGGAAAAAACCATTTTTTCCCAGCATCTCTCTCACGAGAGAGCGATAATCTTCGTTGTTACTGCAAAGGAGGATGGGTAATGAATGGTGCATTAATCCACTATACCAGTCAGAGATAGAATTGAAAATGCTCTATCTGGCTGAATAGACCAAAATCTCCCTCGTAGGTGAGACATTTTGTCGGGCAAAAAATTCCTCTTTTTCTGTTAAATCCTCTTAAGAAACGTTTTCTCCCACCGAGAAGAACACTGTCTGACACATGTAGTGTTAGACATAAAAATTCACTTAAGCACGGAAGCTTATAAAGTATCTCAAGGTTGGGAACTGATCATCATGGATTTGATGAGGACAAACCAAGGAGGATTTCATGGGTTTCCGTATTAACACGAACATGGCTTCGATTTCAGCTCAACGCTCACTCGGCGTTAGCAACAGAGAATCTGAAGGTGTTCTTTCTAAACTCTCATCAGGTTCACGTATCACGAAAGCTGC
>JAYVHR010000212.1:0-6423 GCA_043771075.1 Bacteriovoracaceae bacterium | reverse complement strand
ACATTCTGTCCGAGACCATGAACGATATTTAAAACTCCAGGAGGAAGACCAGCTTCCTGGCAGATTTTACTCAGGAGAAATGCCGTCATCGGAGTGACTTCAGAAGGTTTCGCCACGACAGTGCAACCAGCAGCGAGTGCGGGTGCAACTTTCCAGGTGAAAAGATAAAGCGGCAGGTTCCAGGGAGAGATGCAGCCCACGACACCCACTGGTGAGTAATGAACGCTGTTTCTGCCTTTGCCTTTATCCTCAAATATTTCGTTCTTAAATTCGTGAATCATCTCAGCGAAGAAAGAAAAGTTTTCTGCGGAACGGGGTATATCAACAGTTTTGGAAACCGAAATCGGTTTGCCGTTATCAATTGTTTCGGCCAGAGCAAGAGAATCGAGATTTTTTGTAATGAGATCAGAAACCCTTACGAGATAAACGGAACGTTCTTTTGGCGACAGAGAACTCCAGGCAGGAAATGCTTTTTTCGCAGATGCTATCGCTTTCTTCACATCTTCCGTCTGGGAATCCGGAACCAGCGAATAAACTTCGGCCGTAGCAGGATTAACGTTATCGAGAAACTTGCCGTTCATCGGCGGAGTTAACTCACCACCAACATAATTGAGAATCTTTTCCATTACTTTCTCTCCGGAAGAAGAATGGCACGAACGGGAGAAGCATCTGCGCCTTCAATTCTAAGAGGAAGAGCGATGAGTTGATAGAAACCGGCATCAACGTGTGAAAGAATAATTCCCTCAAGGATGGCCATGTCACTTTCAAAAATTGCCTTATGCGATTCAAGAGTCTTGTCCGTTGCCGGGTCCACTGATGGTGTATCAATTCCCACGAGCACTACACCTTTATCCTTGAGAAAAAGAATCAGCTCGCGACTCAAGGCCGAAAAATCATTATGCCACTCATCCGGATTGGTAAATGAATCTGTCCGGAAGAGAACCCGGGGTGCTTTGATTTCCACATTCAGATCGGAGGGGCGTAATCTTTGTTTCGCCGCCACTTTTATAACCTGACACGGGCCCATGTAGAGCGATAGATCGCGTTCATCAATGGATTTGCCTTTCCCGTCGTAATGACTTGGAGCATCTGTATGGGCACCGACGTGAAGAGTAGTCCTGATGTCAGACAGGTCCAGATGTTGTCCATCTTTGAAGCTCATGTTGATTGTTCGTGAGAAGGCAGTGTCCCCGGGAAAGACGGCAATTCCTTTCCTGAGAACCGGCGATATATCGAGATAAGGGCCTGTCACATTCATCAAAACTTCCTATGATTTCAGCGGAAATCTTATTATTGGAAAAGGCATATTGCTATGGAAAAGGCCCTCATCCAGAAAATCGCGAAGACCCTTCATGACGCGAGACTATGTTCACGCTCACTCCCTCAGTTTTCGAAGGATATTCCGGATTTTCCGAGACCGGACGCCTACGCCATTCAGGAAGAAGGAATACGTCTTCGTGAATCCTCCGGCGAAAAAATCATCGGTCTTAAGATGGGACTTACGTCTGAAGGAAAGCGCCAGCAGATGAATCTCGATTCTCCTCTCTACGGAGTACTTACCGATGAGATGCAGATTGAAAATGGTGGAGCATTCTCTCTCAAGGGTTCTATTCATCCCAAGATTGAGCCGGAAGTGGCCTTCTACATCAACAAGGAGCTCAAAGGAAAAGTAACACGTGAAGAAGTTCTCGCTGCAACTGATTCCGTTTGTGCTGCTCTCGAAATTCTTGATTCCCGCTACGATGGATTTAAATATTTTTCGATGGAAGATGTGATCTCTGACAACTCTTCATCATCCCACTACATTCTCGGACCGAAGTTTTATGATTTCAGAAATATCGACTTAAAAAATCTGCGCATGCAGATGAAAGTAAATGGCGAAACAAAAATGGAAGGAAACTCCCGCGAGATTTCCGATGATCCGGTTGTTTCCGTAATTCAGCTGGCAGAACTTCTCGCCCTACGAGGCTCGAGTATTCCCGCCGGAACTTTTGTCCTCGCTGGTGCTGCCACTGCTGCCATCGCACTTGAACCCGGCACGGTAGTTTCACTCGAAGTGGAAAATCTTCCTTCACTTTCAGTTACGATTAAGGATTAGCATGTATACCAGTTCACAAAACCACCTGGACTCTGCCCGAGATCTCGATGCCAAAGATCCGATGTCATCATTTCGTTCGCGCTTTCATTTTCCGAAATCTCCCGGAGGACAGGGCCTTTATTTCTGCGGTCATTCACTGGGTCTTCAGCCGAAAGACACGCGTAAGGCAATTGAGACAGAACTCGATTCATGGGCAACTTACGGAGTGGAAGGACATTTTGAAGGTCCCTATCCGTGGCTTCCGTATCACGAGAACATTACGAAAAGTTTTTCAAAATTAGTTGGTGCAAAAGAATCTGAAGTCGTTGCGATGAACACTCTCACGGTGAACCTTCACCTCATGATGGTATCATTTTATCGTCCGACCAAAACCCGTTACAAAATTCTGATTGAGAACAATACCTTCCCTTCAGACAAATATGGTGTCGACTCCCAGGCGCGTTTCCATGGATTCGATCCCTCGGAAGCAATTGTCGAGCTGAAACCTGAACCGGGAAAGAAAACTGTTTCCCCGGAACAGGTTCTCGCTCAGATCAATGCCATGGGTGATTCGCTGGCACTGGTGATGCTCGGAAACTGCAATTACCTTTCGGGTCAGTGTTTTAACTTTAAAGATATCGCAGCCGCAGCTCACAAGAACGGTGCCTTCTGTGGATTTAATCTGGCCCACGGAGCGGGAAATCTCGCGCTTAATCTTCACGATGACAATGTTGATTTTGCCGTCTGGTGCTCATACAAATATCTGAACTCCGGCCCGGGCGGGCTCGCGGGCGCTTATGTTCATGAGAAACATTTCGCTGACAAAAATATCCCACGCTTTGAAGGCTGGTGGGGACATGAAAAGACTTCCCGCTTTAAGATGGGACCAAACTTCCGGCCAATTCCAACCGTCGAAGCGTGGCAATTATCGAATCCTCCCATTTTCCAGCTCGCCTCTCTTCGTGCTTCGATGAACATCTTTGATGAGGCCGGCATCGGCAACCTGAGAAGCCGCGGCGATAAACTCACGGCCTATCTGGAATACCTTCTTCTGGAAAACTGCGAAGGGAAACTCGATATCATCACTCCAAAGAATACTAAGGAACGCGGTTCCATGCTTTCGATTCAGATGAAAAAAGATCCGAAACCACTCGTGAAAATCTTCAGCGAAAAAGGTGTGATGCTCGATTTCCGTGAACCAGATATCCTGCGTGTGACACCAGCTCCGCTTTATAATTCATATGAAGATTGTTTCCGCCTGGTTCAGATCATGAAGGAATCTCTTTAATGGAAAAGTCCCGGAAGATCATCATTGCCGGAGCCGGTCTCGTCGGTTCACTTCTTGCGATTGCACTGAAAAAGCGCGGCCACGATGTCACTGTCTTCGAGAAACGTTCGGACATGAGGAAAGCGGGAGCCTTAGCGGGAAAATCCATCAATCTCATTGTTACTGCAAAGGGTGTTCGCCCTCTGAAAGAACTCGGACTCTGGGATACGGTACGAAAAATTACTTCGCCGGTGACCGGAAGAACGATGCATTCAAAAACCGGTGAGCTTGCTTACCAGCCCTACGGAAAAGATAGTACGGAGTGCAATCACTCCGTGAGCCGCTCGGAACTTAACTGTTTACTCATGGATGAAGCGGAAAAGTGCGGAGTAAAAATTCATTTCAGCGCTTCCCTCATTTCTCTGGATCTCGCAAAAAAACATGCTCAGTTTGAAAACGCTGAAGCGCTTACTTACGATTTACTTTTCGGCACAGACGGGACCGGTTCTGCCGTAAGAGAAGCGATGATTAAATCTCTTGGTGAGAAAGCTGAGTTTCATGTTGAGCCACTGGGCACTGATTACAAAGAAATGACGATGCCGGCGAAGAACGGAAAATATGTTATGGATGAGAATTCCCTGCACATCTGGCCACGTGGTAATCACATGCTTATGGGCCTTCCGAATCGGGACGGCTCGTTCACGATGACTCTTTACATGCCGCAGTCCTGGTTTCAGGAATATAAATCCCCTGAGGCTTTCGAAAAATATTTCAAAACAAATTACCCGGACACAATTCCTCTCATGCCGGATTTCATAAAAGATTATGCATCAAATCCACAGGGTTTTCTCGGAACGGTACGGATGAAACCATGGGTGTATGGAGATCAGATTGCACTGCTGGGGGATTCTGCTCACGCGATGGTCCCATTCTTTGGTCAGGGCATGAATTCCGGATTCTCAGACGTTCAGTTTCTGCTTGATCAGATGACTTCGCATCCGGATGACTATCAGACCATTTTCAAAAATTATAATTCCATTCAAAAAAGTGCTGGCGATGCCATTTCTGACATGGCCCGTGAAAACTTTGTGGAAATGTGTGACAAAGTCGGAGACGAAAAATTTCTTCTCCGTAAGAAAGTGGAGCACAGACTCGAAATTACTTTCCCGGAACATTTCCGCTCCCGATATGGTCTCGTCACTTACACTTTGGTTCCCTACCATCTCGTCAAAGAAGTGGGCTCAATTCAGGATGAAGTTCTGGATGAACTCTGCAGCGGAATAAAGAGTCCTGACGAACTCGACGTTGAGCTTGCCCGTGAGCTCATCTCAAAAAAGATCACCCCATGGTTTGCAAAAAACCATCTCTCCCCAGAAAGATATCGTTTTTAAGTAGCTAATTTCAGGACCCTATTCAGACCCTTAAATTTAGGCCGGAAATAGTCGATAGAATCTATGTAATTCTTCTAAAGTTCTGTATTTAAATGCCGATAGGACGGTCGGTACAATAAAGTTGATTGTTTAGGGTAACAATTATGTCAATCAAGTTAGGCTCAGTTGTGATGGTCCTCATGATGTTCTTCATTGCGAAGATTTCATTTGAAACTGCTATTGCTGAAAAGACTCCTGAGAGAATCAACGAACGCTCTCCAGCTTCCATCGACCAGTCTTATAACGATCACATGGCCAAGCGCTAAAACACTTCCCTCGCCCACTGCTTAAATTTCTCACCACGATCCACGTAATTCTTAAACTGATCAAACGACGGAAACGCCGGTGATAAAACCAGATTTCCTTTTAAACTTCCACCTTTCACCAGTTCAAACACAGTCTTCATATCTTTCGCTTTTACGACCAGAAAATGTTCCTTCAATTCTTCAAACACTCTCTCTGTCACATCGCCAATCGTGAAAATCGTGTCGATTTCATCTTTGTAAGGAAGAAGCCCCGGAAGCATCTTGTCTGTCTCATTACGGAGTTTTCCTCCGATGATCAGATGAAGTGGTGCCGGATCATCTTTAAACGCTTTTATCGCCGTTTCCGTTGCTGTGAGATTGGTACTCTTGGCATCGTTGTAAACTGAAAGCCCGTCTTTCGATAAAACAAATTCCAGACGATGAGCGACTCCCGGAAACTCATTGATGAATTCCTGGAATAGGGCCTGCAGGTCCGGAATGCACAGACGCTGAAGAACTTTCCATGCGGCAAAGAAATTCGCTTCGTTGTGCTCACCCTTAACTTTTGCCCGCGAGAAATCAAAACGGAACTCGGAAGGAAGATTTCCTTTCGTAAAATGCGACATCTGTACCGGGTGATTTTTAATGTCATCCAGATAAGGATTTTCAGATCCCAGGATCAAAAAATCAGAAGCTTTCATATTATTCAGCAGCCGGAATTTTGCTTTCGCATAATCGTGAACCGAATCATATCGCTCACTGTGATTCGGAACCACATTGAGAATAAGTCCGATCACAGGATGAAAATCGTGAATCGTCTCAAGCTGAAAGCTTGAAACTTCAATCACCGCATAGTCAGGTTTTTCTCCGGAGAGCGGAAGATCACAAAACGGAACGCCGATGTTCCCGCCGCAGAAAACTTTCTTCCCAGCCTTTTTCAAGGCGTCGGCAATCATTGTTGTGGTAGTTGTTTTGCCGTTACTGCCAGTAATGGCAATGACCGGAATACCTTTGCAGAGTCGCCAGGCGTATTCAATCTCAGAAAGAATGGGCACACCTTTCTCGACTGCTTTGGCGAGAGACGGATGCGTGACCGGTATCCCGGGAGAAATGACGATTTCATCCATCTTGTGGAAGTGCTGGGCAAAATCCTCTTCGGAATAACAAGAGCAGATTTCTATCAGATGACCCATGTTCTCGGCGTGGTACCAGTCTTCAGGTTTCCCGCGGTTTACAGCGTAGAGATCCTGACGAAGTTTCTTTGCCAAGGCCACAGCGGCCTTTCCTGACTTTCCCATTCCAAAGATAGCGACTTTATTTATCTTATCCATAGTCTGTGCTATATCCTTTCTCTCAATGGATCATCGCAAACACTTTAGAGAGATTATTGATTTCCTGAAACTT
>JAYVHR010000211.1:0-3740 GCA_043771075.1 Bacteriovoracaceae bacterium | reverse complement strand
CCTGACTATCAAGGGTGAAGCTCTTGATTATACCAGTATCGGAAACTTTGTTCAGAGTTTAAGATCATCGGTTTTCATTCGTGACGCCAATGTCGGTCAGCAAAGTCAGTATGTCAGGGAGCCGGATAAAACCAGAATTGAGGTTTTTGATGTCCGTTTCGGCATTGCGAGGTTTGACCAGTGAAAGATTTAGTTAATAAGCTTATCTCCAATATACATATTTTCATCTTCCTCTACGGCTGCTGGACGACCTATGGGCTGTGGGAACTGCACGATGTCCGTCTAACTGAAATTGAGAACGAGATTCCCAATGTCGAAGCTGACATCAGCAAACTCAAAGTAAAAGTCCGGGAAATTAACGACTTCATCAAGAAAGCTGACGAATATAAAGTAAGAGTTGAAGAAGTGGCGAAGAACATTGAATCCGTTCAGAAACAGCTTCCCGCTGAAACAAACGATTCTCAGATTCTCTCTGCTTTCCAGTCAGAGATGAAAGTTCTCAATATCAAAGATACGACCATGGAACCAAAGGAGGAAGGAAGCAGCACCTACTTCATTTCCAAAGATTACTCCATTAAGGCCAGTGGGACATTTCTCCAGTTCCTGATTTTCTTTGAACGTATCGGAAACGCCACCCGGATTTATAACGTGAAAAGCCTTAAGCTCACCACTAATGGCACCACCAGAAAAGGCCGTTTTCAGATTGTTAATGGTGAAGCGGTCATCCAGGCTTACCGGTTTAATCCAAGCTTCCGTGTAGAACGCGGGTTCTGATAGCAAAAAGTGGACATGAAGGCTGCTCTCACTTGATAATAGAAGCGTATGAAGCTTTTAATTTTGCCACTAATAACTTTTTTTTCTATCGGGGCATTCGCAGCCCCCACGAAGAGTACTCTCGATGAGTTCTTTAAAGATAAAACCAGAATTGAAAATCCTCTCGAATTAAGAGATCCGTTTAAATCTCCGCAGTCAAAAGGTGGATCCAAACGGCAGGGCGGGAATAAGCATAAGCGTGGAGAAAACCTCTACAGCAATGTTGCTCAGGATAATCTACGTGACTGGAATATCTACGAAATCCGCGTTCAGGGAGTCATGATCGGTAAAGAAAGACGGGCCATGATCTCTCGTGGTGGTGAAAGTGCCGGTCAAAAAGTAGTCGTCATCAAAGAGGGTTCTGTCATAGGACCAGACAATGCAGAAGTTAAAGCGATCCTCCCCGGCGGTATCATTCTCGTTGAGAAAATCATCAACGTTTATGGCCAAGAAGAATACTTAGAAACTGTGGTACCAATTTCAAGATAATTTCCCTACAATATTAGTAGAGTCCGGTATGGACATTCTTAAGGAAGAGAACATGAAGAAAGGATTTTTCTGTGTTTTCCTTGCGCTCTACGCACTGACCGTAGGGGCACAGGAAATTACGAACGTAAGTTTCACCCAGGAAGGGGAAATAAGTAAGCTCGTTATAGAGGCTGACAAACCACTTCTCGCCGAACGTTTTCACGTTACCGAAGATAAACAAATTATTCTCGATGTAAAAAACGCCAAAGTTTCTCCGAAACTTCTTCGCGGTATCGATACTTCGGAATTCCCCGGATCGACTGTCTATGTTTCCGGTTATCGCAAGCCTGGTACCGCCAATGATGTGAGGTTTGCCATCCAGCTCAGGGACAACGTCCGCTCAGTTCTTGAAACAAAAGAAAATAAGATTTTCCTCAATATTGAAAATCGTTTTGGTGTCTTCACCAAAAATCAAGTGAAGAGCACGGAAGTCCAGGCGAAGTCTCAGGAAAATTTCGAAGACGCTGTTGGTATCAATGTTCCGAAGTCAACCAGCCTGGAAGACATCCTTGAAAACCTGACACTGTCGGGTCCGAAAAAATATGTCGGCCGGAGAATTTCCATCAACGTCCGTAACATCGACGTCGCAGATATCCTGAACATGATCGCGGACACCTCAGGCTTCAACATCATTATTGACCGCGACGTAACTGCGCTTCCGCCCATTACTCTCTCACTGACGAACGTTCCCTGGGATCAGGCTCTTGATACCATCATGAAGCTTTCGAAACTTGTCGCGGAAAAAAATGCCAATATTCTCATCATGAAAACTGCGAAACAGGCAGCAGATGAGCAGAAAGCAATTGCAGAAGCAGTTAAGCAGAAAGAAACCCTTGAACCACTCGTAACCCGGGTGTTTCTTATCAACTACGCCGCCCTTTCAGATATGAGAACAGTCATAAATGACTACCTCACAAAAGAGCGTGGAAAGATTCAGACCGATGAAAGAACAAATAGTATCATCGTGCGCGATACTGTTGAATCGATTGATCGCATGAAGAAAATTATTGAAACGCTCGATACTCAGACTCCGCAGATCCTGATTGAAGCAAAAATTGTTGAAGCATCTGAAAACTATTCTAAAAGAATTGGTCTCACCCGCGGTCTGAGTTTTGGTTACGATCCGGTAAGAGATACTGCTGCCCAGGTTCCCCTCGGACCAGGGTTTGCTTTCAGTACAGCTCCCGGTACAGATGCTCCGACAGTTGCAGGCCTTACCATTGGTATTTATAAACGCCTGACGAATCTTTCCTTCAACCTGGAAATGATGGAACAGGAGTCAAAAGTGCGCGTGATCTCAAGTCCGCGTGTTGTTACTCAGAATAAGAAGTCTGCAACTTTAAGTGCCAACGAATCAACTCCGTTTGCAACGAACACAATTTCAAATGGTGTGACTACGACCGGATTCTCGAATGCTCAGGCAACTACCAGTCTTACAGTTTTGCCTCAGGTAACGAACGACGGCGCAATCAGTCTCCAGGTTACTGTGGCGAAAGGTTCATTCGGTCCGCCTCCGACTACCGGAGCTCCGCCGACAACCGTGACAAGAACTGTGAACACTAACGTACTTGTCGATAACGGATCTACTGTTGTTATCGGTGGTCTCTACAGCAGTTCAAATACTGAAATCGTAGCGGGGATTCCTTACCTGAAAGACCTTCCACTTGTTGGTTGGCTTTTCAGAAACCCTTTCAACACTGTTCAGAGTAAAACTGAGCTTGTTATCTTCCTCACTCCAAGAATTCTTAATCAGGAAGAGGCGGGCTTCTCGGAAAGACGAGCGACCAACGTTAAGTCGGACTCAGAGTCCCTCTAAGGAAGTTCACCTGTGACCGGGAAACGAAACCAATCAGCGTTGCTGGCCAAGTACTACGGCCTGTATAAGAAGAATCCGCGTTCGAAGGTCTTCGCTCCTCTTGCGGAAGCGTTCCGCAAACTCGGCATGATTGATGACGCTCTCAAAATACTGAAAGACGGAATCAGACACCATCCGAACTACGCTCTCGGCTATATAGTCCTTTCTCATTGTTACTACGACCTGGAAAAATACGAACTGACATACAACACCCTGAGGCCAATCATTTCTCAGAATGCAGATAATATTTCTCTGCAGAAGATCTTCGCCCAGGCATGTATTCATTTGGGTCATCTTGAAGAAGCTCTTGATACTTACAAGTATCTTCTCTTCATAAGTCCCAGGGATAAATTCTTCGCCGGTGAAGTAAAAAAACTTGAAGATGACCTCATGGTCGGACACAAGAAACTGACCCTCGATCAGTTGATCAAAGCTCCGGACATGGTGATTCCGGTTTCTGAAACAGTTGATGATGACTGGGTTCAGGTGGACTTTAATCGCAATCAGAAAAAAGCGCTCACGGAGAGTGAGAAAAAAACTGAAC